>JAFGFV010000627.1 GCA_016930895.1 Spirochaetales bacterium
GGGGTCCCGGTGCCCCTCGGGTGGGTGGAAGGCTCGCTGAGCTTGCAGGGCCGGACCAGGCAGGTCCGCGGCCCAGGGTATGCGGACCGCGGCCTGATCGCAGCGCCGATCAACCGTATGAGCTCTCCGACCTGTTCTTTCCGGGGCTTCCGCGGGCAGAGCAGAGACGGACCCGCCTCGATCATCAGTCTGCTGCACTACCAGACGCATCGGGAGTACGGCTCGGCGGCCATTGCGGCGGTGTTCTTCATCGAGGGAGGGCGTTGGGTGCTGGCCAGCAGGGAGGTCTCGTTGAGCGCTGGAGAATGGGTCGAGGAGCCATGGTTGCCCGTCGCCTACCCGCGGCGCCTGGAGGTGAGGGCGGTCGGTGAGAGCTCGCGGAAGCCCACGCCCGCCGGGGCAGCGGCCGGGGCAGGCCCGGTGCGCCTGGAGGGCGCGTTCGTGGGGACGGGCCTGTACCACTACTCGGACGTCTTTGAAAAGATTCCTGCCGTGTTCCGGGATCTCGTCGATCTGTTCCTCGACCGCCCGATCATCTTCAAGCTTGTGGGACGCTTCGAGGGGACTCTCACGTACCCCGACGGGACCCGGCAGGAGCTGCGGCTGCCTGGCCACGCGGAGTACACCGTCGTCGAGTAGGGCGGTGGCTACCCCGCCAGCAACTGGGCCAGGTAGAATGCCGTCGGTATGGTCACGAACCCCAGCACGGTTGTGGCCAGGACCAGAGGCGTCGCATGGTCCGGGCGTACTCCGTAGCGGGCAGGAAGCACGAAGCCGAAGACTGCCGAAGGAAGCGACGAAGCCACGATCACCACGGTCCGGGCTGGCTCGTCCATTCGCAGGAACAGGGCAGTCCCGAGACCCAGAACAAAGCCCAGCGCCACCCGGAAGAGGATTCCCGCCGCCAGGTGGACGGTCACCGAAATCCTGGTCCTGCTCAGCGAGCATCCAAGGGTGAAAGCCGCCAGCGCGGGCGTTCCAGCCCCGCCGAACTGGAGAGTCTCGAGGATTAATTCCGGAACGGGAATGGCGAGAAGATGAAACAGAAAGCCCGCGACGATTGTCCAGAGCATGGGGGACTTCGCCATCTGACGGGCGCCGTGCGCCGAGAATCCGCCGGTGACGATCAGAATGCCCAAGGTGAAGATGAACAGTGTTTGAACCTGGTCGTAGACCACGATCAGGTTGACGGCCGGCAGCCCGCCCCAGAGCTTCATGAGCGGGATCCCCAGGAATCCCGAGTTCATGAAGATCACCGGAGGGATGAAGCTCCTCGGCTCGGCCTTGGCCAGGTGCGCGTAGAGTGCGGATACCGCCAGGAGACCCACCAGGACCAGGGCAGTGGCGGCGGCGAGCTTGCCGACCGCCTCCAGCTCCATGTCGGCGGTGTACAGGGAGTGAAAGACGAGCATTGGCATGAAAAAATCGGTGATGATCCGCACCAGGGTTTCGTCAGAGAGGCACACCAGCCGGCCGACAGCATAGCCGCCGGCCACCAGCACGAAGAGGGGAAGCATGATGGAGAAGAGTCCCGAAAACACCGGAATGCCTCTGGCTCTGCCTGTGGATCTGCCGACCGCCGAAGAATCGCGCGGGTTTCTGCACCGTAGCTCATTCCCACCGCCCGGGGCAAGAGCAATCCATCGTTCTGTCCGCCGTAGCGCGAAACGCCGTAGCGTGGAGAGGCGGAGCTCAAGACGGCGGGTCAGCCGCTCCCGGCCCGAGCTGGCGAGGATGTCCTCGCTTGAGCTTAGGGTTGCGCTCGTAGGCGGGGCAGTGCGTTCCCGTGGACCTGTAGACCACGTGACTCGGCAGGTCCCGGCTCTTGATGCCGAACACCCGGCAGCCTCGGGGGAATCTCGGGTCCCAGGACACGTAGTAGTGCCGGCAGCTCAGGCAGAAGGGCGCCGTGGCAGGAGGTTGCACCGCGAGCCTCTCCGGTCTGGATGGTACCACGGCGACACCGGGCTTGAGAACCCTGCGCTGCCGGGGTGCGCTGCGGCGTACACTGTCGAATAAACTTTACTCAAAAGGTCAGATTCGCTATCTTTCGGTAGGCGGCGCTGGGGTGGACGGCAGGCTCGCTACAGGGGGTGCGCCGCCGGAGACAAGAGCGCCTGTACGACGAAGAGCGGCTGTACGAGGAAGGGCGCCTGTAACGGGAGGACCTGCATGAGGCGTTATGCCGCAGCACTGGCTGCGATCACCATGGCTTTCGGCGGCGCGCTGCTCGCCCCCGGGGGGGCTTCGGCGCCCGAGAAGCCTGCGGAAAGGGAGAGTGTCATGAACGAGGCCAACACCGGGAGCACTGAGGTGGCCACCCTGGGAGGCGGCTGCTTCTGGTGTCTCGAGGCGGTGTACGAGCGCATCGGGGGGGTCAAGTCCGTGGTGTCCGGGTACGCCGGGGGCACCAAGCCCAATCCCACGTACACCGAGGTGTGTTCGGGCACCACGGGTCATGCCGAGGTGGTGCAGGTCGAGTACGACCCCGCCGTGATCAGCTATGAGCAGGTGCTGGAGCTCTTCTGGAAAGCCCACGATCCCACTTCCCTGAATCGGCAGGGTGCGGACGTGGGGACCCAGTACCGCTCGATCATCCTCTACCACGACGAGGCGCAGCGCCGGGCCGCCGAGCGTTCCATGGCGGAGGAGGGCAAGAACTTCGGCAACCCGATCGTCACCGAGCTGAAGCCGCTGACGAGCTTCTACCGGGCGGAGGAGTACCACCAGGACTACTACACGAGGAACCCAAACGCCGGGTACTGCACCTTCGTCATCCGCCCCAAGCTGCAGAAGCTGAGCCTGGAATAGGGGCCCTGGGGCAAGGCCCGGACACGGCAACTCCACCACCACCCGGGAGGGCGCGTTCGGCAGGGTGGTTTCGGGATGCAGCTGGCAGTGCCATTTTCGAGATCCTTGCGGTTGCCCCGTTCGGCATAGCGGATGCCCGCCCCGAAATGGCGAGACCCTATACGCCGACAGGGATCGACAGGACGGACCCCGCGCGGATGCCCACCTCCGGCAGGCGGTCCGGCGAGGCAAGGGCCCCGCGGCAACGGGTAGCGGTCGGATCAGGGTCCGTGAAGCTCGCTCGTCCCAGCGGGTAGAGGCTTCGTTCCTGGAGGGTCTGGAACATGGCCAGCAGATTCTCCGCGGGCATGCCTGCCTGGATGTCGTGCACGTTGTTGAACACGAACCCCTGCCACCCTCGATCCCGAGGGCTTTCTTGAGACGCAGGTACATGCTGGCCTGAATCCCTGTGACCAGCGTGCTGCCCGGGTCCACCGACACCCGATCGGGCTCTTCTTGGCTGATGGCCTTCCGCTCCCGACACGAAAGAAGATCGCGGTCCCTCGCTCTGTTCCCTTGATGTTTCACCCCACGAACGCTATGCTGTGATTCGAACAAACGTCACCAGGTTTTTCCTCGAGCGTCGCCCTGCCGGTGGCCCGCCGGTGCGGGAGCCCCGGCGGTGGCCCGGGCGTGCCCGCAGGCGCCGCTGCGCGTCCCGCCTGCGGTAGAGCTCGGAGGCCTCGAGGGATGCAGGAGGAGCAAGCCGATGTGCATGGCTACGGCGTATCTGAGGCAGCCTTCGGGAGACACAGTCCTGCTGGAAGAGGTTGCCTTCGTGCAGCGGGAGGACGGCGGCGTGGTGTTGAGGCCGCTGTTCGGTGAACAGAAGCGTGTCAGTGCGGCGATCAGCGAGATCGATTTTCTGAACTCCACGATCGTCCTGGAGAGGCGAGAGGGGGAAAGGGAATGAAGATCCTGGTCTGCGGCAAGGGGGGAACGGGGAAGAGCACCTTGACGGCGCTGCTGGCCAAGGAGATTGCCGGTCGGGGTAACAGGGTACTGGTCGTCGACAGCGATGAGTCGAACTTCGGCCTGGGCAATCTCCTGGGAATGGACAAGCCCCGGGATTTCATGGAGTACTTCGGGGGCAAGAAGGTGCTGTTCGAGAAGGTCAAGACCCTGGAGGCCGGGCTGACAACGGCCTCGCTGCCTGGAGAGTACGTATCCCAGAAGGGGAACATCCGACTGATCTCGCTCGGTAAGATCTACGACTTCGGGGAAGGCTGCGCGTGTCCGATCAACGCCCTGGCGGCGAAGTTCCTGGAGAGCCTGCAGTTGGAGCCCGACGAGTTGCTGGTGGCAGACACCGACGCGGGAGTCGAGCATCTGGGCAGAGGCGTGGAGCGAGGCTGTGACGTGCTTCTCGCGGTAGTGGAACCCTCCAGAGAATCCAAAGAGCTGGCACTGAGAATCGCCGCCATGGTCAAGAATCTGGGCAAGGAGCTGTACTACGTCCTGAACAAGATCGATGACGAGAACGAACAGGCCGTCATGGATTCCCTGCCCAAGGACAGGGTGATCGCCTCCCTGCCTTTCGACCGGAGGGTTGCCCGCTGCGGGCTGGAGGGGAGCGAACCGACCTTCAGGCTCGAAGGCGTTGCCCGCATCGCCGAACTATTGACCACCCGAAGGAGGCGATGAAGTCCGGATACTGTAGCTCCTCCACCACCCGGGAGGGGCGCATCCGGCAGGTCAGGTTCAGGTCGCAGTGCCACTTCAGGATCCTGAAGGTCAGCCCGCCCAGCACCCCGTATCCCAACTTGGTCGACTCGTTGAGTCGGGCGAAGGACCCTTCCAGGCCCAACCGTCCGGCGAACCAATCGGAGAAAAAGTGCTCGACCGCGGGCAGGAGGCGGCCGTAGTAGTAGACCCGGTCCAGGCACAGGTCGTTCAGCTGCTTGAGGTCTACGAAGGTCCTGCGCTCGTTGAAGGCGAAGGCCAGGGTGTTCTCCCGGAAGACCGGCACGCCGATCACCCGGTCCACGGTCAAGAGAACCGGGTCGATGACGTCGTAGGTCTCGTTGCAGTAGCCCAGGAGGGCGTCGAACACGAAGCTCTCGTCCGCGTTCCGGTACAGTAGTCCGAGATTGGCCGAGGCGACCAGTTTGTCTGGGTTGACGAACGGCTCGATGGGCCCGCGGTCGCCGGAGGAGCCGGGGAACACCCCGATCCCCAGCCCCAGGGCCAGGCTGTCCGTGGCCCTGAAGCCCAGATCGACGATCGCGCCGGCGCCCCAGCGGTGCGAGGAGCTGCCGTCCTCGCCGTAGCTCCCCACCCAATAGCGGTCCATCTTCTCGTACAGGACCGCCTCGGCCCTCATGCCCAGTCGCCCGCCGAGCGGGAAGGCGTATCCCGTGTGCA
>JAFGFV010000628.1 GCA_016930895.1 Spirochaetales bacterium
CCTTTCTCCAGGGCCGCAGCCTGGTGAACCTCCAGGATCTCGACGAGGCGGCGGCGGTGTTCCGGACCCTCTACACCACCCAGCCGGGCTCGCCCTTCGCGGACGACGCCCTGTTCGAGTACGCAGGGATTCTCGCGGCGAGGAACCGCTGGTCCGAGGCCGCGGCCACCTACGGGAGCCTGGCGGACAGGTATTCCGGCGGCCCCCTGGCGGAGGAAGCCCTGTACAAGCGGGCCGAGGTGCTCGGGGCCGCCGGACAGCACAAGCAGGCCAAGGACGCCTACTTCGACTACCGGCGCGGTTTCCCGAAAGGGCGGCTGGTGGACGCCTCCCTGTACTGGGGAGGGATGGCCGCCCATGAGCTCGGGGAGCGGTTCGAGGCGGTCCTGCACTGGGAGCGCCTGGCCCAGGAGCACCCGGACAGTCCCTTCGTGGTGGATGCCCTGCGGCGCACCGCCGAAGCCTACGCCGACCGGGGGGACTACCGCCGGGCCATCCAGCTCTACACGACTCTGAGGGAGCGCTTCCCCGCCGAGGCCCGGAGCTATGGGGTCCCCGCCCGCCTGGACGAGCTGAAGTACCAGCTCCAGGGCCTGAGCGACCGCGAGGCGGTGCTGTCCAGCATCGTGGGCCGCGAGGGCGGCGCCGAGACCCAGAAGGGGCGGGAGGCCATGATCGAGCTGTCGCGCATGTACATCTACGAAGGCTCCGGGCGCATCGACCTTGCCTACCAGATGCTTACGGCGGTGGTCGAGAAGCAGGAGCCCGAGACCGCGGCCCAGGCCCAGTACCTGATCGGGGAGTACCACTACCGCAAGGGCGACTCGCTGCAGGCGGCGCAGGAGTTCCTGAAGGCCGCGTACGCCAACCCGGCGGACCGTGACCTGATGGCCGCTTCGATCTATCGCGCCGCGGAGATGATGTCCCTGGCTGGGCGCCCGGCCGATGTCCGGGAGCTGGTCGGCAGGCTGGAGCAGCACTTTCCGGACTCGCCCTGGACCGCGGAAGCCCGGAAGCTCACCGAAGGAGGCTCCCGATGAAGCCCTCGCGAACCCCCGTCACGGCGCTGCTTGCGCTCCTGACCCTGCTGCTGCCGGGGCTGACCCCTCTCGGGGCCCAAGGCGCGGAGCCCGAGGAGCCGGAGATCATTCTCCCAGAGGTGATCCTGCGGATCGAGGACTTCAGCGTAGAGGAGGTGGAGGCCGTGCTGCCGGAGGACGAAGAGCTCCTGCCCCGGGAGCGCCAGATCCCGCTGCCTGCAGTAGGGGAGCTCGAGGTCGCGCAGCCGGCCAGCCCCCTGGAGATCGGCGAGGCCCGGGAGGCCCCAGAGGGGCGACCCCTGTCGATCCTGTCCGCCCAGGCCATCCTGGGGGCGGGGACCATGAACCACGTGTACAGCCTGATTTCTCTGAACCGGGTAGGCCAGGAGCCCCGTTTCCGTCTGCGCTTCCTGAACGAGACCCTCGACGGCATGGCTGGGGAGCCCACCGGCTCCGGCTTCGATTTTCGTCAGTACAGCCTGGACGGCGAGATCCGCGTCCCGCTCGGCGGCTGGACCCTGCTGGGCCAGGGGCTCCTGGCGGAGCAGGAGAGGGGAATGCAGCGCCAGATCCCGGCGAGCTACGCCTCCCGGGTCGCGCACACCGCCGCGGGCGACCTGGCCCTGGAGATGCCGTTCGGGGAGCACTTCACCCTGACCGCCGGTTTCGGGGCCGAGTACACCGCCTCGCTCCTGACCGGGCCGATCGATGGCGGGCCGGCCCCCTCCTCGATCGGCGAGCTCCTGCTGTCCCCCAGCCTCGCGGGCACCTTCAGGATCGGCCCGGTCTGGCTGGGCCTGGACGCCCGGTACGCCTACCGCACCATGGCGGGAGGAGGGGGAGTGCTGCAGCGGGTGGGGCTCGGGGCCGTGGTCGGGGTGGAGTTCCTGGAGGTCTACCGGGCCGAGGCCCGGGGGGGCTGGCTGTACTCGACCGCAGCCGGGCACCTGCCGCCCTTCTCCCTGTCCTTCTCGGGGTCCCCGTGGCCGGTGTTCTCGTTCCAGGTGTCCGGGGGCTACCGCGTGGATGAGCCCTCGTACGCGGACGTTCTGGCCCTGTTCCCCTTCGCCGGGCTGCCGCTGCTGCTGGCGGACAATCACGGCTGGTTCGTGGACGGGGGCATCAACCTAGGGGTAGGCCGGAGCATAGGCCTGAGCGCCCGGGTGCGGGCGGACTGGAGCTCGGCCCTGCCGCTCGTGAGCGCGACTGCGCTCAACCCGGGCGGTGACCCCCAGGCGGGGCTCTTCGAGCTCGTGCAGCAGGAGGGCGTGGGCATCGAGCCCGAAGTGGGCCTGCGCTGGAACGTGGGGTCGGTGCTGACCTTTGGGGCAAGCGTGCTGGGCGAGCTCGGCCAGAGATCGGTGTTCGAGCCGCTCGTTCGCCTGCGGACTGAGCTGGAAGCCAGCACCCCGGGGGACAGCTGGGGCGGCCGCGCCTCCCTGGAGGTGGGCTGGGGCTACGGCCCGGCCGCATCGGGCATCTCTACGATGCCGGTCTTCGACCTGGGGGCCTTCTACCGTGTGAACGAGGCCATCGTCCTGAGCGTCGAGATCGACGACGTGCTGTGTCCGCTGATCGGGGGGCCGCGTTCCCCTCAGCCGCCCTTCGCCGCGGAGGGCCTGAGAGGAAGCGCATTCGTGGAAATCAACCTGTAGGACCCTGGAGGACTTAGAGAATGTTTGAGATCATGAACAAGGGCGGGATCATCATGTACTTCATCCTGC
>JAFGFV010000629.1 GCA_016930895.1 Spirochaetales bacterium
AGTGTGGGCGCGCACGTGGAAGATCATGGGTTCCACCACCTACCTGGTGTACCGCCTGACCGGCAGGGTCTGTCTGGACCATTACACGGCGTCTTTCTTTCAGCCTCTCTACGATCTCGAGGCTCGCGCCTGGCAGGATCGGGCCCTCGCCGCGGTCTGCCCCCGGGAGTTGCTTCCCGACCTGGAGTGGAGTGGGTCGATCGCTGGACGGGTGACGGAGCAGGCCGCGGCGCAAACGGGTCTCGCCCAGGGAACCCCCGTGCTGGTGGGCACAACCGACGCGGGGGCCGAGGCGGTGAGCGCAGGGGTAACCGAGGGCGGCGACACCATGCTGATGTACGGAAGTACGCTGTTCATGATCCAGGTCTGCCCGCGCCGGCCCCAGGGGGGCATCTTCTGGCCGGCGGTGTACCTGTCTCCCGGTAGCTTCGCTCTAGCTGGGGGGATGGCCACCACGGGAGCCCTGACCCGCTGGTTCCGGGACGAGTTTGCTCTTCGCGAGCTGGAAGCGGAGCGGGGGGGTGGTGGGAACGCCTACGCGCGGCTCGCCCAGGAGGCCGCCAAGGCACCTGCCGGGGCCGAGGGACTGCTCGTCCTTCCGTATTTCTCCGGGGAACGCACTCCGATCAACGATCCTGATGCCCGCGGGGTAATTGCTGGCCTCACCCTTGCCCATACCAGGGCCCATCTGTATCGAGCTCTTCTGGAGGGAGTGGCTCTCGGGATCCGCCACAACCTGGAAGGGCTGGAAGCGGCCGGAGCGCCTCCCCGGCGCCTGGTGGCTGTGGGGGGCGGAGTCAGGAACAGGCTCTGGCTCCAGATCTCCAGCGACGTCCTCGGCCGGGAGCTGGTCGTTCAGCACACCCCGGGTGCCTGCTACGGAGATGCGGCCCTGGCGGCCGTGGCGGCAGGAGAGCTCGAGAATCTCCATGGTATCGGTCGCTGGATCGGCGAGGGGGAACGGGTCCAGGCGGACCCCCGGCACTTCGAGCTGTACACGAGGATGTACGAGCTGTACACGAATCTCTACGCAGACAGCAGGCGGACGCTCCACGCGCTGGCGGAGCTGGGGAGAGGGTAAATGACGGCACAAGGACGATCCGGGGATCGCTGGCAACAACTTGCGGAGGTGCTGGTGCACCATTCGACAGGTGTGAGGAAGGGTGACCGAGTCGTGGTGATCATGCGCGAGACCGATACTCTTCCCCTGGTGCGCTGCGTGTACCGGGAGGCAATACGGGCGGGGGCCTGTCCGCAGGTGCTGTTCAACTCCTCGGGCCTGGAGCGGGACCTGATGCTCCAAGGGACCCGGGAGCAGCTCGACTGGGTCCCCGAGGTCTGGCGGCAGGCGCTGGAGTGGGCCGATGTCTGCGTGGACCTGCGGGGGGCCACCAATCCCTTCGAGTTCGAGGGCATCTCGCCGGAAGTGCTTTCGGCACACAAGAAGAGCGACGGGATCATTTCGGCCCTCAGGACCCGGGGCACGCGCTGGGTGCTGGTGAGAGTGCCCAACGAAAGCTTCGCCCAGCAAGCCCAGCGGAGTCTCGAAACGATCATGGACATGTTCTTCGGCGCGGCCCTCCTGGACTGGGAAGAGGAGTCTCGGCGATACAGACGTATTCAGGAGGCCCTGCAGGGCAGCGCGAGGATCCGGATCGTGGGTCAGGGCACGGAGCTCCACCTGGACACCCAGGGACGGGGCTTCGTGGTCGAGGACGGACACATCAACATTCCCGGGGGCGAAGTGTACACGGCTCCGGTCGAGGACGGAACCGAGGGAGTCATCAGCTTCGAGCATCCCGGGGTCTACGCCGGCTTTCTGATCCCGGATATTCGTCTCGAGTTCCGAAAAGGAGAGGTCGTTTCCGCCACGGCGAGCCGGCACCAGGATCTGTTGTCCAGCCTGATCGCCATGGACGAGGGAGCCAAGAGGCTCGGGGAGCTGGGCTTCGGGACGAATCCCAGGATCGATGCTTTCTGCAACGACATCCTGTATGACGAGAAGATTTCGGGAACCGTGCACATCGCCCTCGGGCGGTCATACATGGAGTGCGGCGGCCTGAATGACTCGGCCCTGCACTGGGACATCATCAAGGATCTGCGCGGCGGCGGCAGGGTCTACGCGGACGACAGGCTGATCTTCGACAAGGGGGGCTTGCTGGTCTGAGCGGGCGATTCAGCGGGACTGCGCCTGATCGGCGGGAACCAAGTTCAGGTCCAGGACGCTCTGGCGGACCATCAGCTCGCCCCCGATCAGAACCTTCATCGCCGGCATCTGGGGATCGGATTCGAGCCTGGACATCATCAGCTTCATCGCGGTTTCGCCGATACGCCGCTTATTGACCAGCATGCTCGTCAGTGGTGGGTCCATCATGGCGCTCATCGGTAGATCGTCGAAGCCGATGAGCGAGATGTCCTGGGGTATCCGAAGGCCGCTTTCCTTCAGTGCCTTCATGCAGCCGTAGGCCATAATGTCGTTCGAGGCGAACAGGGCGGTCGGCAGATCGACTTCCCTTTCCAGTAGGGCGAGGGTGTCCCGATAAGCCCCGTCGAAGGTGGAATCCACGGAGAAGATGAACCTCTCTTCCCGCGGGATGCCGTAGTACGCCAGGGAGCTCTCATAGGCGGCTTCCCGCAGGCGGAAATTCTGAACCTCGATCGGGCTGCGCAGGAAGCCGATCTCCCGGTGGCCGTTGCGCACGAGGTTGGTGATGATCTGGAACACCGAGTCGGCGTTGTTCATGTCCACAAAGTCCAGATCCACGAACTCGTAGTAGCTGTCGATCACGATGACCGGACAGTCGAGCCGGGCGAAGGCCAGAACGTTCTCGTAGCTCAGCTCGGTGGCCAGCACGACCAGGCCGATCCCGTGGGCCTTGCGCATGCTCTCCACGATCGTATCGACATGCTCGGTGGTGAACGGGATGATCTCCAGGTTGTAGGCGTTGGCCTGAGCTTCCCGGGACAGCCCCTCAATGTAGTCGGCGATGAACACGTCGTGATCGCGGTTGATCGTGTGGCCGTGCCTGGCGATCTTCAGGAACTTGATGGTCCCCTTGGGGACCTTTCTTCCGTACATTGTGCCGGGAAGCTCGTCCCTGAGCTCTCGGGCGATCTTCAGGATCTTCTGGCGGGTCGGCTGGCTGACCCCGGGCTTGCCGTTGAGCACGAGGGAAACCGTGGCGATCGAGACGTTGGCGCGTCGTGCGATGTCCTTGATCCGTATTTTCATTGAAACAATTTCAGCCCGATTTCAACCCCTATCCCCGAATACCTTTCTCATCATCCCCGATTTTCCGCCTCCTGTCAACAACAAGCCGCCGGAATCCGGCCGCCGAGGCGGCAAAACGGAGAGGGCACTGTTCGAATCACTGAAAATCCACTTGAATAGTTTTAAAATCAGGCACATTCTTGTTGACGGATGGCGAAGGATCGGGTAGACTGCTAGAGGCGAGATCCTCAGCGATCTCCAAAATCTAAAAGGGAGGTGGGTATGAAAAAGGTCTTCATGCTCGTGCTGTTGCTTGCATTTGCGGCAGGCTTGGCTTTCGCCGGAGGTGCCAAGGAAGGTGCGGCCGGCGCGGAGCAGTACGAGATCGTCATGGTGGTCAAGCTCGAAGGCGTGGCCTGGTTCGACAACATGCGCCTGGGGATCGAAGCGTTCGACAAGGACTTCCCGGACGTCAAGGCCTACCAGATCGGCGCGGACACTGCAGACCCGGCCGCCCAGGTGGCCCTGATCGAGGACCTCATCGCCAAGGGGGTGGACGCGATCCTGGTGGTGCCGAACGACCCGGAGTCTCTGGTCCCGGCCTTCAAGAAGGCCAACGACGCCGGCATCCTGACCTTCACCCACGAGGCCTCCAACCAGCGCCAGGTCAGCTACGACGTCGAAGCCTTCGACAACATCGCTTACGGGCGGCACATGATGGACATCATGGCCGAGTGGATGAGCTTAGAAGGTCTGTGGCAGCCCTTCGTCGGGCATTTGACCTCGACCACCCACAACGAGTGGGTCGACGGCGAGGTCATGCAGGCCAAGGAGAAGTACCCGAACCTGAAGATGGCCACCGACCGG
>JAFGFV010000630.1 GCA_016930895.1 Spirochaetales bacterium
GAATCTGGGATTCGGGGCAAGCGGCGGCGCGCTGTCCGTCGGCAAGATCCTCGTGATCGTCGTCCTTGTGCTCCTGCTGATCGTACCCCTGCAGATGATCCGCGCCCTGGTCGAGGAACGCAACCAGCGCCGCCTCGAAGCCGAGGAGGAAATCATCTGGTCCTGGGGCGGGGAGCAGACCGTCGGGGGCCCTGTTGTCGTGGTGCCGTACGTGGTCACCCGCCAGGACGAGGAAGGCAGGGTGGAGAGCTTCGTCGAGCGGGCCTGCTTTCTCCCGCAGACTCTGGAGATCCGCGGCGAGGCCCAACCGGAGGAGCGCAGCCGAGGGATCTACGAGGTAACCCTGTACACCAGCAGCCTGACCGTGTCCGGCACCTTCCGGGCCCCGGATTTTTCCGAGTGGCGGCTGGCGGCTGGGGACATTCTCTGGGAGGAGGCCGCCCTGGTCGTCGAGCTGCCTGACATGCGTGGGCTGCAGGAGAAGGTAGCCCTGAGCTGGGACGGCCGGGAGATCCCGTTTGCCGCCGACCGGGGCGAGCTGGGAATGTACCCCGGGGAGATCCGGGCTCCCCTCTCGGTGGGGCTCGACCTGATCCCCGGGAGGATGCACCGCTTCTCCTTCGACCTGCACGTCCAGGGGGGGCGGACCCTGGGATTCCTGCCCTTCGGCGAGGAAACCACGGTGCACCTGTCCTCGCCATGGCCGAGCCCGAGCTTCGGTGGAGCCTTCCTTCCCGCAGAGCGCACCCTCGGCCCCGAGGGCTTCGGGGCCAGGTGGTACGTTCTCTCCCTGGGCCGAGGCTATCCCCAGAGCTGGCGGCAGGGGGAGATCGATCCGTATGTCCTCGCCGGCTCGCGCTTCGGCGTGGATCTCATGACCCCGGTGGACACGTACATCAAGACCGTGCGCTCGGTGAAGTACGGGATGCTGTTCGTCCTCCTGCCCTTCCTGACCTTCTTTCTCTTCGAGGTGTTCAGTGGAAGACGGGTGCACCCCCTCCAGTACCTCCTGGTGGGCCTGGCCGTGAGCCTGTTTTACCTGCTGCTGCTGTCGCTCTCGGAGCACCTGCGCTTCGCAATCGCCTACCTGCTGGCCGGGGCAGGACTGACGGCTCTGATCACTTTCTACTCCGGGGCGGTGCTTCTGTCCTGGCGACGGGGCCTCGTCATGGCGCCGGTGCTCGGGGCGGCCTACCTGTTTCTCTACGCGTCCCTGCACTCGGAGGACTATGCCCTGCTGATCGGTTCTCTCGGCCTGGTGGTGATCCTTGGGGGGATCATGGTCCTGACCCGGAAGGTCAACTGGTACGCCCTGCGCTCCCGCAGGGACAGCGGGGAGGGGGAAGCCGCGGGCGGCGTGGCGGGTGGAGCCCCTGCGGAACCTCCGGCTGGAGCCCGAGCGAGTCGGCCAGAGCGCGGCAGGTGAGCGCGCCCCTGGACCAGGCCGCCCGACTTCCTGCGGCGGCCCCGGCATCCGGACGGGCGAGGGGAGTGACGGATGTCACCCATCACATGATTAATTCACTAGCATCATACAACAGATTCAATCAAATGATTGACATACTGTGAAAGCAGCGGTATACTCTGGCTCAGATTTCACCGGCTTCGACAGAGGCCGGCACCGCAAAGGAGTTGGAGATGCCAAAGATTCGCAGCAGCTGGGCGCTGTCCCTCGTGATCGCCGTCGCAGTCCTGTCCTCGCTGTCGTGCGCCGACCGGCGGGCAGAGGAGAGATCCTGGTACGAGCTGGGCATGATGTCCGATCCCATCCTGGACCAGGTCCTGCTCTTCTACCTCGGAGAAGCCTGGACCGGCATGACGGACATCAACGAGTGCCTCGAGACGGCCGCACGGGTCGACCCGGGAGATCCGGAGAGTTGGGCCCGGGAGTGGCGGAAGACCGCTGAGCGCTTGCACGCCGAGGCGGACCGGCTTCTGGGCGAAGGGCACCGGGAGAGTGCGGGAGAGTACTACCTCCGGGCGGCCTCCTACTACCGGGCCACCATGCACCGGCACATGCATCCGGGCTCTGCGGAGGTCAAGGAGCTGACCGAGCGCGAGATCGTCTGCTTCGTGAGCTCACAGGAGCTGCTTGGAGCCCCGATGGAGGTGGTCGGCGTTCCGTACGAGGGCATCCAGCTCACGGGATATCTCTACCGCTCTCCGGGGGCCAAGGGGCCCGCCCCGGTCCTGATCGTGCACCAGGGGCGGGACGCCTGGGCCGAGGACTGCAAGTACCTGGCGGACGAAGCGGTGCGGCGGGGCTATCACTGCCTGCTCATCGACGGGCCGGGCAACGGGCAGGCCCTGCGACGCCACGACCTTGCCTTTCGCCCGGACTGGGAGGCCTTCGTGAGCCCGACCGTGGACTATCTGGTGGGGAGGCCCGAGGTCGACCCCGAGGCCATCATGCTGATGGGCCTGAGCATGGGGGGCTTTCTGGCCCCGCGGGCGGCGGCCCACGAGCCGCGCCTGCGCATCTGTATTGCCAACCCCGGCGTGGTCGATTGGGGCGCGGTCTTCTTCGGGCAGCTCGAGAGCTTTTCCCCCCAACTTCTGTCCCTGTACCGATCCAGTCCCAAGGCGCTCAACGCGGTCCTCGGGGCCACGGGACGCCTCAGTCCCTTCCTGATGTGGGGACTGACGGACACGATGTGGAAGCACGGCGCAGCCACCCCGGCGGAGATGCTGGACAAGATGAAAGGCTTCACCAACGTCGACGGGGTCAGGAACATCACGGCGACCACCCTGGTCGTCGACGCCGAAGCGGAGGAGTTCGGACAGTCCAAGATGCTCTACGACGCCCTGAGCTGCGAAACGGACTACATGATGTTCACCGAGGCGGAGGCGGCCCCCCTGCACGTGCAGACCGGCTCGCTGGCGGTGTCCAGCCAGCGCATCTTCGACTGGATCGACGATCAGATGGGCCGCCGGTAGGGGAATGCAACCACGAGATTCAATCGTTCGATTGACCCTCCCGCCGAGGCGTGGTAGCGTCCTCGTATGAAGCGGGAGCAGGCTGCGGAGCAGCGGATGATCGAGGCGACCATCGAGTGCATCGAGGCGGAAGGGATCGAAGGGGTGACGATCCGCAAGATTGCGGCCATCGCAGGCATGAACAGCGCGGCCGTGAACTACTACTTCCGCTCGAAGGAAGCCCTGCTGGAACGGGCCCTGGCCGCCACCACGGAGAACGCCATCGGGGACTGGGAGCGCATCGTAGAGGACTCCAGCGTGCCCCCGGAGGCCCGGCTCCGGGCGATTCTCCAAGAGCTCGTGGAAGGTGTGAGCAAGTTTCCCAACCTGACCCGGGCGCACCTCCACGGTCCCATCATGGAGGGGGACTTCGACACGGTGTTCGCCCGGCGGTTCCGGAGCTTCGTGGCGCGGGCCTGCGATATCCTG
This sequence comes from Spirochaetales bacterium, assembly GCA_016930895.1. The sequence continues at coordinate 3,406 of JAFGFV010000630.1, forward strand.
GCGCCGGCCCTCTCCGGCGGCGGTGTCCCGGAGCTCAGACTGGCGGCGCTCTTCTCGGCGGCGATGGGCTGGGGACTCCTGGGCGGGATGCTTGCCGAGCTTGCCGGAGCGGCCCCGGGCGACCCTGAGGCGCGCAAGGAGTACCTGGATCTCTTCTTGAGCCGCCTGGTCAGTGGCGGATAGAAACACCGGAGTTCAGCGTGCCCGGAAAGATCACC
>JAFGFV010000631.1 GCA_016930895.1 Spirochaetales bacterium
CTCCAGCAGGTCGACTACGCCGCTCTGCTCGCCATCGCCTCCGAAGAGGATCGGATACTCCGGGTGGAGTACAAGCCCGGGGACTTCGTGCCGCCGGACAGGGGTCTGGTCGCCGTCTGGCCCCGGGAGCCGCTGGAGGAGAAGCGGGCCGAAGCGATCAACAAGGCGTTCGTGCTCGGAGTGCATCCCAGCTGGAGTCAGGACCTCGAGTACGCCGTCAACCAGCTGGTGGCCGTGGCCGTCCGGGCTCTGTCGCCGGGGGTCAACGACCCCTTTCTCGCCATGTCCTGCATCGACCGTCTCGGGGCGGCCCTGATCCGCACTGCCCAGAAGAGCATCCCCTCCAGCTACCGCTATGACGAGGCCGGGAGGCTGCGCCTGGTCCTGCGGTCCTTCACCTTCGAAGGGATCCTGGACGCCGCTTTCAATCAAATCCGGCAGCATGCCGCTGGGGACGTGGCGGTGAGCATCCGCCTGCTGGAGACGGCCGGCGCCGTGGCGGGGTTCGCCACCACCCCGACGGCGAAGCTTGCGATCCGCCGCCAGGCGGACATGATCCGCAGCGCCGGCCGCAGGGTCATCCCGGAAGACGGGGACCGGCAGGAGCTGCAGCAGCGCTACCAGCACGTCGTCAAGATCCTGGACGGGGGCTAGCCTCCCGGCCGGTGGAAACCTTCGCCGGCGAGCTCCAGGCCCCGGACCTGGGCGTAGCGGTCAGGATCGAAGGGATAGTCCCAGCAGCCCCGGCGGTGGAGGACCCTGCCCCCGAAGCCGGTCTTGAAGCGGAACAGGCCGTGCATGGGGTGGGAGGGATTGCGGGACGGCGGGATGCCGAACAGGTCGTAGCTCGTGCAGCCGCGTTCCCGGGCCAGCTTCATGGCCCGCCACTGCAGCCGGTGGGACGGGGCAACGGCGCGGTTGCGCACTGAGGAGGCTCCGAACAGGTACATCGCCCGCCTGCCCTGCAGAGCCAGGAGCATTCCGGCAGCCACGGAGTCTCCGACCCTGGCCAGCAGCAGGCGGATGTCCGTCGTCCCCCCCTCGGGCGCGCGCGCCAGGTCCAGGAGGGTGCGGAAATAGGCCAGGGGGTGGCGTTCGATGCCCTGCCGGCGGGTGGTGGCTGCATAGAGACGATACCAGACCGGGAGCTCCGCGGCGGATGCCGACCGGACCGAGACGCCCCTGCGCGCGGACATGCGCACGTTGTAGCGGGCGGTGGCGGTCATCCGGGCCAGCAGGCGGTCTTCGTCCCCGTCCAGCTCTACGATCACGGTGTCCGGAGGCAGGAGGTCCGTGGGGGCCTTGCGCAGGTTCCAGTCCGACGTGCCGAAGTTCATGCGGAGCTCCCGGATCGGCGGGTCCGGGCGGGGGTCGGTTTGTCCTTCCGGTTCCCTTTCGGCCGCATAGGGGGTCTCCCAGGGCAAATCGTAGCGCAGGAACACGCAGCTCCGGGGCAGGTGCGGCTGCAGGAGTCGCGACAGGGACTCCAGGAACCGGCCCTGCTCGGACCAGGGGAGCGGCAGGTCGGGGCCCTGGGGCACGTAGGCCATGCCGAGGCCGCCTCCCGTGTCCCGGCTCAGGGCCAGGAGCGTCCCGGCGTCGCCGGGCCCCTCGTAGCGAAAGCCGTGGGGGGTCCAGCCGAAGCGGGACTTGAACAGCCCCCAGAAGGGGCTCTGGAACAGGTTGTCCCCGCCGTCAAGGTCACAGAGGGCGGCAGGGTGCAGCTCGAAGGACATGACTGGCTTCAGTCTGGGAGGTTTTGTCGTGCCCGTCAACCCGGCCGCCCTCCGCCTGCATGGACGAAGCGGCCCGTATTCCCTATACTGGCGCCGATTTCGCCGAGCCAGGGAGCAAGAACGAGAATGAAACAGGTCGAGCCGGCCAGCGTGGAGCGCATCGAGGGGTACCTCAAGACCCTGACCGAGGAGATCGGCGTCCGACTGGCGGGGAGCGAAGGGGAGCAACGCGCCGTCGGCTACGTGGCTGATCGCCTGCGGGCGAGCGGGGCAAAGGTCCTGCTGGAGGAGTTCCCTGTGCGGCGGCGCTGCGTGCAGAGCGAAGAGCTGGAGGTGCGAATCGGCGGCACGTGGAAGCGTTTCCCCTGCTCGCTGTTCAGCAACACCCCTGGTACCGGCGGGCAGTGGCGGGAAGCGCCGCTGTGCTTCTTCGAGGCTCCGGCGGAATACACCCGGAAGGATCTCTCCCACCTGCGGGGCCGGGCAGTCGTTCACCTGGGCAGCCACATCGAGTCCAGGGAGCAGTACCGCCGGCTGATGGAGGCCCAGCCGGCGTTCCTCCTGTTCGTGGACGTGCGCTATCCGGGAGACGTGCCTCTGGCCGACGGGATGTTCCCGGCGTACACTGCCGCTCTGGGTGCGGTCCCCACCGTCAACGTGCCCTTCATGGCCGCCTGGTCGTGGCGCCTAGAGGGGGCCAGAACGGCCAGGCTGCGGGTGGTCGGAGGCATGACAGAGGGTGTGTCCCGCAACGTGGTGGCCGAGCTGCCCGGGCGGGAAGGGGGGGGCGACCTGCTGATCGTGGGCGGCCACCACGACACCCAGGCCGACAGCCCGGGGGCCGACGACAACGCCACGGGCACCGCCGCGGTGCTCGAGCTGGCCCGCCTCCTGGCCCCGGCGGCGCCGCTGCGCAGAACCCTTCGCCTCGTGAGCTTCGGGGCCGAGGAGCAGCTTTCTGTGGGCAGCGCCGAGTATGTCCGCAGGCATCGACGGGAACTGGCCGCCAGGGGGATGCTGATGCTCAACTTCGATTCCTTCGGGTCTCACCTGGGCTGGTTCGAG
>JAFGFV010000632.1 GCA_016930895.1 Spirochaetales bacterium
ATACGAAGGGCAGCCGGTCGTGTGGGAGAACCCCCGGGACTCCATCGACCGGGGCATCGCCGCCATCTACCAGGAGCCCGCGATCTTCCCCGATCTGAACGTGGCCGAGAACATCTTCATGGGGCATCAGCCCCGTAATGAGCTCACGCGCAAGATCAACTGGCGGCAGCTGTACCGGGACACCAACGAGCTCCTCCGGACCCTCAAGAGCGGCATCAACGCCAGGGACAAGATCACAGGCCTGAGCATTGCCGAACGGCAGCTCGTCGAGATCGCCAAGGCCCTCTCGATCAAGGCAAAGGTAGTGATCATGGACGAGCCCACCTCCGCGCTGAGCATCTCGGAGTCGGAGGAGCTGTTCGCCATCGTGGAGGAGCTGAAGGCCAAGGGAGCGTCGATCATCTTCATCTCCCACAGGATCGAGGACATTTTCCGGGTCGCCGACCGGGTCACGGCGCTGCGCGACGGGTACAACGTCGGCACGCGCCAGATCGGCGAGGTGGACCTCGGAGAGCTGATTCAGCTGATGGTGGGCCGGACGGTCAAGAACCTGTTTCCGAAGGTGCAGACCGAGATGGGCGAGGAGCTGCTGCGGGTCGAGGGGCTGTCCAAGAAGGGCACCTTCCGCGACGTGTCCTTCTCCCTGAAGGCCGGCGAGATCCTGGGCCTCTACGGGCTCGTGGGGGCCGGGCGCACCGAGGTGGCCAAGGCCATCTTCGGCATGCAGCCCGCTGATGCCGGGAAGATCTACGTTCGGGGACAGGAACGGGCGATTCAGGATCCGCAGAAGGCCATCGAGCTGGGAATCGCCTACGTGTCGGAGAACAAGGACGAGGAAGGGATCATCCTCAACATGGACATCGCGAGCAACATCACCCTCCCGATCCTGGAGCGCTTCGTGAAGGTGGGCCTGCTCGATCGCTCGGCCGAGCTCGTCACCGCCGAGAAGTACGCCAAGATGCTCGACGTCAAGGCCTCGTCGGTGTCCCAGAAAGTGATCAGCCTCTCAGGCGGGAACAAGCAGAAGGTCTCCCTGGCCAAGTGGCTGGCTTCGGAGGCCCGTATCATCCTGTTCGACGAGCCGACCAAGGGGATCGACGTGGGCGCCAAGGCGTCGGTGCACCGATTCGTCAGCGAGCTGGCCGCAGGTGGCTACGCCGTGCTGATGATCTCCTCCGAGCTGCCGGAAATCATGGGCATGTCCGACAACATCCTGGTGATGCACGAGGGGATCGTGAAGGGCTACTTCGCCCGCTCGGACAGCAGCCAGGAGAAGATCCTGGCCACCGCCCTGGCGGACTAGGCCGCGCGGAGAGCAGGAAGAGGGAAGCATGGGCAGTTCCAGCGGTTCCGGGAGAAGCGTGTTTGCGAAGTTCAGCGGGCTCCGCGAGCTCGGCATCGTGGTGTTCCTCGTCGTGGTGGTGATCGTGATCGCGATCCGCAGCCCGGTGTTCCTGACCTTCGACAACATCCGAGACATCGGGCTGGACGCCGCCATCCTGGCGATCGTGGCGGTGGGGCAGATGATGATCATGCTGACCGGAGGCATCGACATCTCCGTGGGTTCGGGTATCGGCCTGTCCGGCATGATCGTGGCCCTGTTCATCATGAATCACTGGAGCATCCCCCCGCTGGTCGCCGTGTTCATGGGCACCGCCATCGGGGCTGGGTTGGGGGCGATCAACGGGGTCCTGGTCGTGAAGGCCAAGATCCCGCCGATCATCACGACCCTCGGCACGATGAGCATCTACCGCGGAGCCACGTTCATCGTCAACTACACCATCAACAAGGGCAAATGGGTGGCCGCGGACCGCTTTGCTCCGGCCTTTCGGACCTTCACCCGGGACACCTTCTTTGTGGTACCGAACCTGATCCTGATAACGGTGATCGTCTTCGTGATCTTCTACTACTTCATCAACCACACGGTCACGGGGAGAAAGATCTATGCGGTGGGCAGCAACCCGGACGGAGCGCGGTTCGCTGGCATCAACGTCGACAGGATCCTTTTCCTGCCCTACCTGCTCACGGGCATGCTGGTGGGCACCGGCGGGGTACTCTGGGTGTCCCGATACACCGCCGCCCAGACCGATGCGGCGCAGGGGTTCGAGTTCATGGTCATAACCGCAGTGGTCATTGGCGGGGTGAAGGTCACAGGGGGCTCCGGCTCGATCTTCGGGGTCCTGGTGGGCTCGATCCTGATCGGGGTCATCAACAACGCCCTGAATCTGATTCGGGTTTCACCCTTCTGGAAGCTGGCCATCAACGGCTTCATCATCCTCGCCGCGGTCATTGTGGACAAGTACATCCAGCAGAGCGTCAACAGGACCCTGCTGGAGCGGAGGAAGATATAGGACATGAAGCAAGGCGAGCGGCTGCCGAGGACCAGTTCGTTCTTCGTCCAGTGGGAGTTCATCCTCCTTGTGATCTTCGTGCTGTTCAATCTGGTCATGAGCTTCACGCATCCCAACTACCTGCGGGTTACCAACCTGTTCGACATGACCTTCATCTTCTCCGAGAAGGCCCTGGTAGCGCTCATCATGACCTTCATCATCATCACCGGGAACATCGACATCTCCGTGGCTTCCATGATGGGCCTTTCCTCGGTGGTGCTGGCCGTGCTGTTCGATGGCGGGATGAACGTCTGGCTGGCCTCCCTGGTGGGGTTGGCGGTCGGGACGGCATGCGGGTTCGTAAACGGCTTCATCATCACCAGGGTCAAGCTGCCGGCGCTGATCGTCACCCTGGCCAACTTTTCGTTCTACCGGGGCATCGCCTACGTGATCCTCGGGGACGAGGCGGTGAGCGGCTTTCCGAAATCTTTCCTGTATCTGGGGCGGGGCTACCTGGGCGGCACTCCCGTGCCCTTCATCCTGGTCTTCTTTGCCGTGCTGGCGGTGGCCGCCGGGATCGTCCTGCACCGCACCAAGTTCGGGCGCAGCCTCCACGCCATCGGCTGGAACGAGCATACCTGCTATGCCTCGGGAATCCCGGTGGACCGGATCAAGCTGCTGCTGTTCACCCTCTCCGGGTTGATGGCCGGGCTGGCGGCCGTCTTCATCACTTCAAGGATCGGCAACACCCGTCCCAACATCGCCACCGGCTTCGAGCTGGAGATCATCACCATCGTGATTCTCGGCGGGGTCATGATCACCGGCGGGGTCGGCAAGATGTGGGGAGTGGTGCTCTCGATCTTCCTGGTCGGGACGATCCGCTACGGCCTGGGGCTGCACAACGTCCCCGGGCAGTACATGCTGATCGTGACGGGGGCCTTGCTGATCCTCTCCATTCTGATGAACAACCTGATCGTGCGCTATGTGGGTTCGCGATATCTCAAGGCCGTGAGCTCCGCGGAACCAGGCGGGGAGCCCGCGGGGGAGCCCGCGGGGAAGCCCGTCGGGGAGCGCTCGGAGTGACGGCCGTTCTGGCTGCGGAAAGGAGGTGAGGAGCGGCTGAAGGGAACCTGAGAGCGGGGTTTTTTGGTTACGAGCGACACTATACAAATCTAAAAGGGAGGCAGAAATGAGAAAGACACTGCTACTGGTCGTCGGGGCTCTCCTGATTCTCTCGCTGTCGGCGTTCGCCGGCGGGAAGCAGGAGGCCAAGAAGGAGATCACGATCGCCATGATCGTGAAGAACATCGGCAACCCGTTCTTCGACGTGGTCCGCAAGGGCTGGGACGAGGCGGTGGCCGAGCTCGGTGTGAACAGCGTGTGGCGAGGCCCGGAGCAGCCGACTCCAGAGGGCCAGATCGAGATCATGGAGTCCCTGATCGCTCAGGGAGTGGATGGCATTACCTACGTCGGCAACGACCCCCAGGCCCTGGTCGGCGTGGCCCAGAAGGCCATGAAGGCCGGCATCAAGCTCAACGGTTGGGAGTCGGGGATCGTGCCCAACAGCCGCCACATCTCGGTCGAGCCCGTGTCCGCCCAGACCATCGGGGCGGACCAGGTCAAGATCATGGCGGAGCTGATCGACTACAAGGGCGAGATCGCCATTCTCAGCGCGACCGCCACCATGGCCAACCAGAACACCTGGATCAAGTACATGAAGGAAGAGCTGGAGAAGCCCGAGTACAAGGACATGGAGCTGGTGGCCGTGGTATACGGGGATGACGTGCGCGAGAAGAGCTACAACGAGGCACTGGGGCTGTTCAAGTCGTATCCGAACCTCAAGGGCATCATCTCCCCGACCACCGTGGGAATTGCCGCCACCGGGCGGGCGATCACCGATCAGCGCATGATCGACAAGGTGGAGCTCACAGGGCTGGGGCTTCCCAGCGAGATGTACGAGTACGTGATGAACGGGGCCAGCAAGGTGTTCGGGCTGTGGAACCCGAAGGACCTCGGGTACGTGAACGCGTACGTGACCTACCGGCTGGTCACCGGGGAGATCACC
>JAFGFV010000124.1 GCA_016930895.1 Spirochaetales bacterium
CCACAGCTCGACCCCGGTTTCGGTGAACAGGCGCACCGGGCTCAAGCCCGCTTCGCCGCCCACCGCCGCGTTGCTCATGTAGTCCCCCTCGCCGCCCTGGGCCTCGATGAGCAGGTTGATCAGGGAGATGCGCAGGTTCGTCCAGTTTTCGAGCTCCGCGGGACTCAGGTTGGCGGCGGTCCAGCTCATCAGCTCGCGCACGACCTGCTCGGTGGGCGCGCTCGTCATGGCGATGAACTGCCCGGCGACCTCCTCGGGCACCTCGGTAAAGCGGATCGCCTCGAGGTTCTCATGGGCCTGGGCAACGTTCTCCTGCTGGAAGCGGATGAAGCGCTCCATGTAGCCAACCAGGTTCGCATAGATGCCGTGATAGCGCTGCATGAGGTGCGAGAAGCTGCGCTGGCTCTGGTATAGGATCTCGTCGAGCTGCTGCAGCCGTGCGTCGAGGCGGCCGGCCTGCGCGATGAAGGCGTCCTGGTAGCCGGCGAGCCCCTCCCTCAGGTTCTCCATCTCCGCCTGCTGCTGCTCCACCTTGGCCTGGTCGATCTGGAAGCCGACCTGCACCCTGCGGGTGCTGTCTCCCACGCTGACCGTGGCCTGCTGCTTCCCCTGGAAGGGATTTCCGGAGGCGCTCAGATCACGAATGCTCGGAAGCTCCTCGAGCAGGAGCTGCTCGTACTGGTCCAACCGGGTGAGCACCTGAGCCTGCAGCTCCTGCAGCTCCGCGATCTCCTGGTTCAGGCTCTGCCGGAGCTGCTCCAGCTCTGTGCGGATCTCGACCAGGGACTGCTGTTCGGCACCGAAGAGCAGCTCCCGGATTCCCTGGAGCTCGGAGGGCAGCCCATCCGGCCAGCTTTCGACCTCCGCGGCTGCAAACGCCAGCCCCAGCAGGCGGCCCACCCAGCCGGAACGCTCGACCAAGGCCAGCCCGGCGGCCTGCCGCTGGACCTCGTCCAGCTGGTACAGGCTCATCTCCGCCTCGGCCAAGGCGTTCATGAGCTCCGCCTTGGCCGCCTGCATCTGGTCGGCCATGTTGCGGGCCTCGTCGATCAGGGCGTCGTAGCATGCGTTTCGCCCCTTGCCGCCGTCGAAGCCCCCGGAGCTGATGGTCACCCAGATGCTGCCGCTGTAGACCTCGATCCAGCAGACCTCGAAGCTGACGCTGCCCACCGCGTAGATCAGCACGCTGGTTCCCTGTCCGATCAGGGCGCCTTCGATGCCCGCCGAAGCCGAGACCAGCCCCCACAGCAGGGAACCGCCGACCTTGACCTCCGCCCAGGCCCCCCAGGTGTCCGGATCGGGGGGCCGGTAGTACCAAACCATACCGCTGAACTGAACGTATCCCGAGACCAGGCCGATATCGATCCCTGACCTTACGGTGGTTTCCATCATGAATCCCGGCGGCCCGATGAAGAAGCTCCCGGAAGCCAGATCGCTGCCCAGCAGGGCCACCCGCACCCCTCCCATGATCCCCCAGGCATCGTCGGCATAGGCGTAGAAGGCCAGCTCCCCGTCGACCTTGAAGATGTCGAACAGGTCCGCCTCCAGCACGTTGTTGCCCTCGGCGTACAGGGGGTCCCAGCTGATCAGGAAGTAGGAGCGGCCCTCCAGCATTCCCTCCAGCGCGTTGACCTTGGCGTCCAGGCTGAAGTAGTTGGCCGTGAGCGTGATCAGGGCCTCCCCCTCCACCAGGGTGCGCTCGGCCACGTACACGCCTCCGAGAAGCATCACGGCGAACCCTCCCGGGTCGCCGCCGCCTCTCGGGCGCATGGAGGCGATCTCGTCGTCCTCGTCGTCCAGCTCCGGGCGGTTGAAGCCCGCCACGAGCAGCACCGTGGTGATGTCCTCGTTGGTGGGGTTGATGAAGATCCCTCCCCCCACCCGGTCGAGGAACACCGACGGGGCCACGGGAATGCCCAAACCGCCGACCAGCACGAACAGCCCGAAGGTGGGCTCTCCGGCCCTCGGTTCGGGCGTGCCGTCCGCGGCGGTCTGCGGGATGATGCCGATCTTGCCCACCGCCGCGGCTTCGATGTTCTGCATCTTGACGCCCCCGGCGATGCGCATGTAGGTGCGGTCGTACTTGATGTCGGCGAACAGCTCGCAGCCGGAAACCTCGACCCTGGCCTCCCGGAGCACGAAGCTGTGCTCTCCGGCCACGCTGTAGTACAGCAGCTGCTCGAAGCTCCCGCTCATCACCGCGGAGTCTTCGGAGCCGATGTTGATCGCCGCCCCGCGAATCTCGAGATAGCTGTCCACCTGGATGGTCGCCGGTTCCTCGCCGATCGCCGGCTGCCGGTTGACCCCTTCGCCGGTGGTCTGGTCTTCGGTGTAGGAAATCGCCCCGCTGCCCCAGGCCACCGAGCCTACGCGAACGGAGACGAAGTCCATGATGGAGAGGTCGGTGGGCTGGATCTCCGGCGCCCCGATGTCCCCGTCCAGGGAGACCCGCAGGTTGACGAAGCGGATGCCCCCCTGGATCGCCTCGATCTGCAGGCCGAACGAACCGCTGAACAGGAAGGCGAAGCTGCCCGAGCCGCACTCCAGGGCCAGGTTGTCCAGGGAGACCTTGACCGCTCCCAGGTCCAGGCTCTTGCCGGATATCAGGTTGATCTGCCCCTCCAGGGAGGGCCAGATCACATCGCCGCCGAAGGTGATCTCCAAACCCCCGGTCAAGCCGCTCTCTCCGCCGAGCTCCCCGAAGCCGATGCGGCTGCCTTCGGCCCCCGCGGGGGTGCTGTCTTCGTTCAGCAGGTCCAGGTAGATGTCCGCTCCGATCAGAACGCGGCTGTGGTCCCGATTCAGGGTCCCCTGCTGGATCACCAGATCCAGCCCCAGGTAGGTGATGTCCACCGTGGCGAACGGATCCTCCTCCGGCCCGAAGCCCCATTCGGTGGAGTCCTGGTCGCTCAACCCGCGGCCGCCGGTCAATTCGTTGATCGGCACGATGCCGCTCTGCACGTTGCCCACAGTGTCGAAGGCCAGGGTGAAGGTGGAGCTCAGCACGTCGATCGGAGCGGGCAGGTTCTTCAGCTCCCCATGCAGCTTGAAGGCCAGCACGTCGTCTTCCAGCTCGATGCCCGCCTGGGTGATGGTGAGCATGTCCGGGATCAGGTCGAAGTCCTCCGAGACGGTGATTCCGCCTTCGAAATCCCCGTCGGTAAAGAAGGTGAGCCCGGAGAAGCTGCCCAGCTCCTTTTCCTGGACATCCACCCCCTCTTTCTCGCTCCAGGCGATGCTGCCGGACATGGCGAAGGAGTGGCGGTCGTTGCCCGGGTCTTCGGCCAGGATCAGGGCCTTGTCCGCGCCCACGTCGTGCAGGCGGAAGCTCACACCGAAGGCGCTGAAGCTCTTGCGATCGGCCTTGTCCCAGGAGTAGCTCGCCAGCTCGATCCCTTCCCGGGAGATGGCGAGCTCCTCCAGGGTGAGGACGTCCGTGTTCAGCCGCGGGATGTGCAGGTCCGCCCGCGCCGCGAGGCGACTGGGGTCGGCGGCCTGATCGTAGAAGATCCTGCCGATGCGCAGGTAGCCTTCGGCGAAGGAGGCAAGCTGTGCCCCGGCCCCTTCCTTGTCCACGCTTCCCCCGGCGATGACCGGCACCCCGGGGGCTTCCGCTTCGTAGCGTACCACCAGGCCGTTGACCGCCGCGGCCGGCAGCTCCAGGTTGTCCAGCGACAGCACCCGCAGGGTAGCGCTTCCCGTGAAGGTGTACTGCACCCCCCCGTCCACGTTCTCGGCCAGGGCGGTACCGGCCAGATCGGTCAGCTCCGCCACCTCGGGAATCAGGGTCAGGGACTGCGGGGGAAAGGGCGGCTCCTCCGCCGAGACCTCGTAGCTGCTCTGCCCGGAGACCCCCGCCGGGCTGATCAACTGGACCCGCACGGTGTGCGCGCCTGCCTGGTCGGTGGGCAGCGGTGCCTCGACGGCAAAGTCCGTAGTCCCGCTGATCGAGATGGAAAAGGCCGGGTTTGCCGACCAGCCCAGGGAGTCGTCCACGTACACCTGGCCGACGATGGTACCCGAGCCGGTGGCCTGCACCGTGATGGTGGCGCCCCGCACCGTTTCGCCCCGGAAATACGGAGAATCCGGGAGGTGGACCGATACCCCCTGCACGCTCAAGGTGGAGGCCAAAGCCCCGCTGACCGCCACCGGCACGTTCAGGACCGCGGACACGGGATTGCCCCAGGTGTCCCGGCCGCTCGCCACGTAGCGCAGGGTGAAGGAGCCTTCGGTTCCCGCACCCAGGGCCTTGGCGCGCTCCAGAGTGTCCAGGGTCACCGGGCGGCTGACCGTTTCGGAAAATCCCCCGGGGATGGTGAGGGCGACGCTCTCCGAGAGGCCGCGTTCCTCGCCCCACAGGGGGTAGGTCCTGTCCTCCCGGATCGAGGTCACCTCGATCGAGCCGGTCCCGGAGGCGGACAGTCGCAGCTGGAGGTTTCGGACATCCTCCCCGGCGGAGAAGGTCAACGAAGAGGGCGTGGCGGAGAGGGACAGCCGCGCTCCCCCTGCCGGCGCTTCACCCTCGCCGATCAGGACGCCGTCGGACTGGCCGGTGCCGGCCTCGTAAAACTGCGGATACCCCGGAGGCGGATCCGGGTCATACGCGATCGCCCTGACCTCCAGGTAGTAGGTCTTCCCCACTTCCAGCGCGCCTCCGCTGGCCGCTGCGATCGCCGCA
>JAFGFV010000125.1 GCA_016930895.1 Spirochaetales bacterium
GGGCGAACGTGGAGACCAGCAGAAAGCCGATGACGAAGCCCAGGACCAGCGGGAGCATGCTCTTCTCGCCGCCGAAGAGGATGCGGAGGAGGATAAGCGAGAACCCCAGCAGGGTCAGGAACGCCGGGCGACCGGCGAACCCCAGCCGGACCACCATGAAGTCCCGCGCGGGAGCGAAATCCAGCACGAGAAAGGCGATAGGGACCAGGATCAGCAGGCCGATCCAGCCGAGGGCATTGAACAGTCGTTCGTGTCGTTCCATGGGCGTCTCCAGCTTCCCGCGCTCTCGCGCACCGTACATTATAGCGAAACGGCGGATTGGTTCAATCACTCCTCATTCCCCCAAGCGGCGCGGGTGGTGACAGCTCTTGCCCGCGCCGGTGTTGAAGTAAGCGTACGGAGGGATGAAGATGAAGCGAACACGAGCCCTGGTGGCCGGGATCTTTCTGTCCGCGGCGATGCTGCTGATGCTGTCCGCCTGCGGAATGCGGGGCGCCGACGGGAAGGCGTTCCTGGCCCTAAACTGGGCCGGCACTCCTGAGACCGTGTATTTCCCGATGCTCCCCCCGTTCATCACGGCGGGGACCTATTACGAGCATCCGGAGGGAACCTACTACGGCGAGTACACCGCCTGGAACTGGGACTTCTACAGCTTCTGGTACACCATCGAAATCGACGAGGGCAGCTACGGGGTGGGGGTCTGGCCCGGCGAAGACGGGGCCGATCGTTTCTACCTCATGTACCTGAACTCCTGGGGGCCGGAGCTGTACTACTCCGAGGCCAGGGACCTGGCTGCCAAGGACCTCGAGGCGGCCGCGGATGCAGTCGCGGAGCGTGAGCTCGCCCTGGCAGCCGGCACCGAGCCGGGGCGGGAGCCCGAGGTGGCGAGCCGGAGGCTCGAGCTGGACCCTGGCCGCTATGACGTGGACAACCCCGAGCAGTTCCGGCGGGTCGAAAGCGGCCCGGGATGGAGCCTGACCGTGGAGGGCCTGCGCTACCGGCTGGTCGAGCCAACGGAGAGCCCAGGGGGTTCTCTACAACCTTGAGGATCAAGCGGCTGCTGACGGTCAGGGCTTCCGCCCCTTCTCGAGATTTCGAGGGGCTGCCGGTCGGTTGACCGGCCAGGTGGGTTCACGGCCGCTCAGCACCTCGTGGATTCCCCGGGCGGCGTCCACCGCCATGCGATCCAGGCACTCCCGGGTCAGGGCGGCGCTGTGGGCGGTGAGCACCGTGTTCTCGAGGCGCAGCAGGGGGTGATCCTCCTCAGGGGGTTCCCGGGCAAAGACGTCAAGCCCGGCCCCGGCGATCTGCCCCGCCTCCAGCGCGCTGACCAGAGCGGCTTCGTCCACCAGCTGCCCGCGGGCCGTGTTGATGAGCACCGCCGAGCTCTTCATCCATTCCAGCTCCCGGCGCCCGACGCAGCCTTCGGTCTCCCGGTTCAACGGCAGGTGCAGGCTGACGAAGTCCGCCGTGCGGAACAGCTCTTCCCAGCCGCACAGGCGTGATACCCCCGCCGGCAGCCCGCCCGCGGGGGCGGTGCGGGTGCAGGCCGCCACTTCCATGTCCAGACCGGCGGCGGCCTTGGCGGCCACCCTCCTCCCGATGCGGCCCAGGCCGACCACCCCCAGGCGCTTGCCCGCGAGGTCCGTCCCGAACAGCCGCGTCCGCACCCGGAACACCCCCCGGCGAAGCTCCCGGTCGTAGGGAAGCAGGTGCTTGGCCACGGCCAGCATCAGCGCCAGGGTGTGCTCGGCCACGGTGTCGGCGTTGGACTCCGGCGCGTAGGTCACCCAGATTCCCAGGGCCGTGGCCCGCAGGACGTCCACGTTGTCGACCCCCACCCCGTGCCGGCTCACTACCTGGAGCCGCGGCGACGCCTCGAGCACCGCCGCCGGTACTGGCGACAGGCGGACCAGCAGGGCGTCACAGTCCACGATCTCCCGGCACACCGTCTCGACCGAGTGTCCCGAGCCCATCCTGATCTCGTATCCTCGTTCGGACAGGTAGCGCTTGCCTTCCTCGGCGATGTTCTGGGGCAGGAGCACACGTCCGGGCATGGTTCTCCGTTCCTGCGCCGCCGGGGCTACCGGCCCTCGGCGAGCTTCTCGATCACGAGCTCCCGGACCTCTTCGGTGTCGAAGCCATAGGCGTCCTTGATCTCCTTGAGCGGCTGATCGAGGGCATCGTCGGACACGCCGAAGGCCTCCTGGAGCATCCCGAGCGGCAGCCCCGCCGCTTCGGCGATCTCACTGAGGGAGTTGCGTCCCGTGATCAGGTTCGGGTTGAAGCCTGCGGCTTCCCGGGCTTCCACCCTGATGTCCTTGACCGTCCACGCGAAGGTGCCGGTGAGGGTGGTGACTGCGATCACCGCCGTGAAGATGCCGGCCGTCAGCCACAGCATCGCCGTGGGACCCAATCTGCGGCCCCGGCGGGTGGTAACCCGGAGGGTGTCCGGGACCGGGCAGGAGTTGACGCACTCGTTGCAGTTGATGCATTCCCAGTCGTGGACGGTGTCCCGGGAGGAGACTTCGATGTTCACCGGGCAGCTGCGGTCGCAGGCCCCGCAGTCGATGCAGGTCACGGGGTTGCGCCGGACCTTGAACAGGCTGGCCCGAGAGATGAGCCCCAGGAAGGCTCCCATCGGGCACAGGTACTTGCAGAAGAGGCGGTCCACGAGCAGGGAGCCCGCCAGGGCGGCCACGAGCACCCCGAAACCGACGGCGAACTCGGTGAACAGGTCCGCCGAGAAGAGGTGGTGGTAAGCCGCCCAGGGGTCGTAGGGGCGGATGGCGAGGGTCGCCGTGGCGAACGCCCAGCCGGTGAAGACTGCGAGCACGAGGTACTTCAGCAGCCGGGCGGCGCGGTCCCCCCGCTGGGGCCCGACCAGCAATCGTGCGGAGTGACGACGCCCGAGCAGCCGTCTGCCGAGCCGGCCGAACAGTTCCTGCAAGGTCCCGAGCGGACAGATGGTGCCGCAGAAGCTGCGCCGAAACAGCACCGAGGTCA
>JAFGFV010000633.1 GCA_016930895.1 Spirochaetales bacterium
CCGCAGTGGGTCCACGCCCACCGCTGGCGCTACGGCCGCCTGGGGCCCGCCGATCACCTGGCCGCCCCGCTTCGGCTGACCGGCCCCTGGGGCGGCCTCGGCCTGGCAGGGGACCTGTTCGATCCGGTTGGAGGCGTGCAGGCCTCCTGGCGCTCTGGAGAGCGTTTGGCCCGGCGCATCCTGGACGAACCGCTCCCCTGAGAGCTCTCAGAGGGTGATGTCCCCCTTGGCTTCCGCCTCGATGGTGTGCACCCGGGTGAAGCTGTCATCAGCCCCGTAGCACAGCAGCAGCGGCACCCGCTCCCCCGGGGTCAGGGGCTTGTCGCGGGGGTCCCCGGAATCCAGGGGAATGGTGAACTCCAGGCGCGTGCGTCCGTCGGTCTCGCTGCCATCCAGCAGCTCCACGTCTCTGGTGCCCTTGAGCCTGGTGTCCGCCCCATGCTTGTCCTTGTGCGTGCCCACGTGGTCTTCGATGAATGCCTCGCCGCCGCGCACGTAGCCGATGAGGAAGTTCGCCCCCTGCATCTTGAACTCCGGCTTGAAGCCGATCCCCACCCAGCCCCGGGTCGGGGCCTCGAGCACCAGGTGCAGGCGCGGCCCCTCCACCCGCCAGCGCACCACCATGCCGTTGGCCGGCCGGATCTCGTTGAAGCCGTCCGCGGCCAGGCTCTGGACGAAGGGATCGAAGGCGAAGGAGACCTGGGCCGCAGCCAAGAAGAACAAGCAGGCTCCCACTGCCTTCAGGATTCTCGTGCGATTCATCGCTGCCTCCTTGGGGCGCGGCGCGCGTCGGTGTTCCTGCAGCCCGCCGCGGGTGATTGTCGCCCGGAACCCGGCGGACCGGATCCAGCGCTATTCTACGTCGGGCCGAAAGCACGGTCAATCCTTTCGGCGCCGGACGCGCCTTTGACGCCCCGCCCCGGAAGGCTCTACACTGCGTCCTCATGAAGCGTAATCCTCTGCCGATCATTTTCGTCTTCGTCGTAGTGGAGCTCCTGGGCTTCAGCCTGATCCTACCGCTCCTGCCGTACTACGCCACCACCTTCGGGGCCTCGGCCTTCGTGGTGGGGCTTCTGGGCACCTCCAACGCCCTGGCCCAGTTCGTGGGCGCGCCGCTTATCGGGCGACTGTCCGACCGTTGGGGCCGAAAGCCCCTCCTGATCGTCGCGGTGTCGGCCAGCCTGGCCGGGTTCCTGATGCTGGGGTTTGCCCGCTCCCTGGCCATGCTCTTCGCGAGCCGGATCGTCGACGGCTTCCTCGGAGGCAACATTGCCCTGGCCCAGGCCTATATCACCGACAGCACGGACGAGAGGAACCGGGCTCGAGGTCTCGGCATGGTGGGCGCCGCCTTCGGCATCGGCTTCATCATCGGCCCGGCCCTGGGGGGCTTCCTGAGCCGGTGGGGCTACGAGGTGCCGGCCTTCGCGGCGGCGGGTCTGTCGGCCCTGAATCTCCTGTGGATCCTCGCCGCCTTGCCGGAATCCCTCACCCCCGAGCGGCGCCAGGCCCTGTCGATGAACCCTCGTCCGCCGGTCGCAGCCCGGGCACTGCTGGCCGCCCTGGGCCGGCCGTGCGTCGGGCCGCTTCTGACCGTCTCCCTGTTCTTTGCTCTGGCTTTCGGGGTGTTCACGTCGAGCTTCGCCCTGGTGGCCCTCAAGAGATTGCGGCTTGAGGCCCAATCGACCGGCTACGTTCTGGCCTACGTTGGGGTGCTGTCGGTGATCACCCAGGGATTTCTGGTCCACCGCTTGGCCGCCCGCTTTCGGGAGCAGACCCTGCTGTTCGCCGGGGTGGTGGCGGTGGCGGCGATGCTGACGGCCTGGGGGTTCGCCGCCTCGGTGCCGGTCCTGCTCGTCGTGCTGGCCCCTCTGGCCCTGGCCGCGGGCACCCTCAGCACGATCCTGCCGACTACCCTGACCAAAGCGGTGTCGCCCGAGGAGGTCGGAGGAACCCTGGGGCTGTCCACGGGGCTCCAGAGCCTGGCCAATGTCGTCGCCCCGGCCCTGGGTGGGCTGTTGCTGCAGCGTCTCGGGGCCTGGTCGCTGGGGGTGTTCGGGGGGGTGGTCATGGCGGGCCTGAGTGGGTTCGTCTGGCGGCGTATCGCCGGGCCGCGGGCTCCGGCGCTGCAGGGCTGCCCGGCCTAGACGCGGGAGGGGGCTCGCAAAGACAACCGCCTGTGCTCAGCCCCGGCTTCTACGCGCAGCGTGACCGGGCCGTTTCTTTCCCGCGCTTCTGACGGGTACGCCGGCTGTCCGAGGCCCCGGAAGCTCACTCGCAGCCGGGTTCGGAAAGCTTCTTCTTGTCCACCAGAAGGATGAGCTGCTCGGGAAGGCCGTTGAGCAGATTGCGGGGAATGATGAAGCCGTACCGGTTGGAGAGCTCGATGATGAACTCCAGGTGGTCGTAGTTCCAGTTGTGGAAATCATCCTCGGTGCACGAAGCGGTGAGAGTCGCCAACAGCTCGGCGCACACATCCGGGAGCTCTTCTTCCGGGAACTTCTCGAGGGCGTCGGCGAACATCTCCGCGCCCTGGACTCCGCTCGGCAGCTTTTCGAGAAACTTCTGCTTCAGGGCCTCGACACCGTTTGCCGCCACGGCCTCCGCGAACGCTCTTCGGTAGGAATCCATTTGATTGGCCATGCTTACCTCCCAATCTCCAAAGATCGCGATGCGGGAAGCCGGAGTCAAGCGCCCGAGCGCTGATCCGTCTCGCAGAGCCCGCAGCCTCGGAGGCTCGCGCTCGGCTTTGCCAACAGGCCTGGATCTGATACCCTGTCCCCATGAGCCAGTGGTACGAAGAGCTGTTCACGGACTATGCCG
>JAFGFV010000634.1 GCA_016930895.1 Spirochaetales bacterium
GACCGTGCCGGGGCTCGCGAAGCTCAGGGTCGACGGGCTCCAGGCCAGCCCCCGCGACGGGTGGCGCACCCCGACCCGGTACCGCCCTTCCTCGATGTCCGCCACGGTCAGGTCCCGGATCAGGCGGTCGCCGGCCACCACGAAGGTGCGGTCGGCGCGGCGGAAGGTGTACTCGAAGGGAGGCTCGCCGTCCTGATCCAGAATGACCTCGCTGACGGCCCCGCCCACGGAAAAGCCCCGGCCGCCGATGGTGAGCGTCGCCCCGCCGAGCGGGTCCGCCTGGCCGTTGACGTACGCGACGTACGTGACCGGCACGTACTTGTTCAGCCGCAGGACCGCCGTGGCCGGGGGGCTCATGTTCCCGGCCCGGTCCAGGGCGGCGACCGCGAACTGCCACACCCCGTCATCCCGGTTCTGATAGGAGACCCGGGTGGCCGGGGTTTCCGCGCGCCGGGGGAGGGAGACCTCCGGCAGGCTCTCCGGGACCGCCGCCGCGCTCAGGTAGCTCAGGGCGTAGGAGTAGCCCGTCAGATCCTCCGCCGCGGGCGGTTCCCAGGCAATGGCGAAGGTGTTGGACGCCGCGAACCCTTCCTCGTCCAGCGTCGGGAGCACGAGCCGCGGGGATGCCGGAGGGACGGTATCCCGGGTATAGGAGATGGTCACCGGCTCGGACCAGTTGCCCGCGAAGTCGGCGGTCGCGATCCGGAAGTACCAGGTTCCGTCCCGCTCCGCCTCCAGGTCTTCGAAGTTCGTCTCCGTGGTCCTGCGCAGCTCCCTGGGCACCGGTGCCAGAGGGTCCTGGCTCCATACGTAGCCTACCCCGCCGATGCCCGAGGAGTCCCGCGGCACGCTCCAGCGCACGCGCACCTGATCCAGCCTGGCCGGCACCCCGGGGGCAAAGTTCACGGCCTGCACGGCAGGCGGGTTGACGCTCTGGTCGGGCCGCAGCATGACCAGCCGGGAGGTTCCCGCGAGACGGCTCTCCCAGAACACGTACAGCTGCTCGCCCACGACCACCGGATACGGAAAGAAAGAGGAGCCCTGGAGGCTGCTCAGCTTGCGAGGCTCCCACAGCAGCCCCCGCCGCTCCGCCACGAACACCTGGTCCGTGCTGTCGAACCAGAACAGCCAGGGCTTCTCCCGCAGCACGACCAGGCGGGGGAAATAGC
The DNA here is from genome assembly GCA_016930895.1 of Spirochaetales bacterium. Next base: position 1,170 of record JAFGFV010000634.1, read on the forward strand.
TCGAGCCCACTCCGCGGGTCACGATCTCCGGAGCCGCTGCGAAGCCCCCCCCGGGAGCGAGCGTGGCGTAGTAGATCTGGGTCGGACCGCTCTGAAACTGCCGCTCCCACAGCAGCACCAGGTCCCCGCCCAAGCTCTTGAGGAAGGGACGCTGATTGACGAATTGCGCCGCCGGCCATTCGCGCCCCTGGATCGCCTCGGCGAAGCTCAGGTCCACCGGCTCTCCCCAGCGCTGCCCTCCGTCCCCGCTGATCGTCACGTAGACCTGATATGGCAGGGTTCCCCGCCCGCGGGCTGTCGCATCCAACATCGCCACCGGAAGCCCCTGGAACGCTACGTAGTCCAGGCCGTTGTGGCTGGCGTGGAAGGGCCGGAAGTTGATCGGCAGATCCGGATCGTCCACGAGCGGGCGGAAGCCCGACCACCGGCGCCCATCCTCAGACACCGCGTAGTGGATGGCCAGGTTCTCCCCACTCTCCTGAGAGACGAACAGCAGCAGGCCGCCGCTCGAGGTTACGAACAGGCTCGGGGCAAGCGAACTGCTGACCGAATCGACTTTGGCCAGGATCTGGAAGCTGCCCCCGCCATCCGACGAACGGAGAATCGTGACTTCCCGTTCCGTGGAGGCGATCGCCACGAACACGGTCCCGCCGCGGTCCAGGCACATGGAGTAAACGGGTGTGATGCGCTCTTCGTAGCGGAAGGGCCCGGCGAACCGCAGGTTTTCCTGCCAGCGGCGGCCGTCCCGGGAGCTGCGCATGGACAGGTAGATCTCGCCGCCGTCGTTCCCGCCGGGAATCACCTCCTGCCACATGGCCACCACCAGCCCGGCCCCGGATTCCGCGGACAGGAAGCGGACCCCCGAGGGCACGACCACCTGCGGGTCCTCCCAGTACAGGCGCTGGGCAGCCACGGGCAGGGCCGCGAGGAACGCGATCGAGAGCGCCAGGCACGGGAGTATGGTTCTGGGACGGGTGCGGGTTCTCACTGCCGGCATCATACCCTGCTCAGGATACGTCGCTCCAGGTCCAGGAGCTCCGGGTCGTTCGGGTACCGCGTTTTGAGCTCCCGGACCACGGCCAGGGCCTCGAAGTACGCCCCCCGACCGAACAGCGCCACGGCGTTCTCGAACAGGCGCCTGTCGTCGCTGGTCATAGGTTTGGAGCGGGTGCCTCCCATGGCCAGCTGGATCCGGTCTTTCAGGATTGCCGCCTGATCGTAGTCCGGGTTCAGGTCGATGGCATCGTTCACCAGCTTCAGAGCCGCGGGGTACAGGTCGGGCTGCTGCTGGAGCCACAGGGACTGGGCCTGGGAGAACTTCTCGGTGGCCTCGCGCAGCCGCGTCGGGTCGGCGGGGGGCTGCCGCACCCCAAGGGCAATCTCGACGTTGACGAGGGCCTGCTCCAGCCCCGGGTAGCGCGGCTGCACGCTCTGGATGTCCTTGAGAACGGCATAGGCCTCCTCGTTGTTCGTCCCGGTCATGTCCACCGCCTCCCTGAACTGATCCGTGAGCTGACGGGCGAAATCCTCGGGATCCTCGATCTGATCGATGCGCAGCGCCAGGAGCCTTGCGTCCCGGTTGTAGGGGAAGAGCTTCAAGATCTGGGTCAGCCGCTCCTGGGCCCGCCTGAAGCGCTCGAGGCCGGCGGGCCGCCGGTTCGAGGCGAGCAGACGGCGCCCTTCCTGGAAATCCGCCACGGCCTGGTTGTACAGTTGGCTCATCTCCGGGTACAGCGGATCGGTCAGGGCAATCTCCCGCCCCGTGGTCGCCGCCAGGGCCGCCCGGACGAAGCGCAGCCACAGGGTGACCTCGGGCTCTTCCTGGGGATTCGTGTCATTCCAACGCGCCTGGGCCTGGAGCAGGGCCTGCTCCGCCCCCACGAAGTCCCCCTGCCGGTACAGGGTCTTGCCGCGATTGATCAGCTCCCGCACTTCCCGAACCACCCGCTGGTTCTCTTCGTCGATGATCCTCTGCAGCAGGGCGGCGATCTCGTCGTCCCGGATGCGCCGCACCTCCGGGTCCTCCTGGAGGGCCAGGCTCTCATCGAAGGCCTGGCGGGCGAAATCCAGGTTCTGTCTGGCTTGGGCGTACTCCCTTGCCTGGAAGTTCCCCCGGGCTTCGTTGAGGCGAAGCTGGCCCTCCTGACGGCGGCTGGCCGCCCGGACCGCGTCCCGTTCGGCCTGCTGGAAGCGCTCCTCGAGTCCGCCCTGCAGCTGTCCCACGCTGCTCTTCAGCTCCCGCAGCCGCTCCACCTGGCGGGCCACTGCGCGGTTGCGCTCCAGGTACTCGGGGTCCGTCCCGAGCCTGCCGATCAAGGTGTCGATTCCCCCCAGCAGCTCCCGGGTCTGCCCACGCAGAGGGCGGTAGATCGCGACCGCCTGGGTCGGGAACTTCTCGACCCGGACGGGGGTGACGATTTCGCCGCTCGCGGCGCGGAAGGGCTCGAGGGAAACCTCCCGCCCTTCCTGCAGCTCCAC
>JAFGFV010000635.1 GCA_016930895.1 Spirochaetales bacterium
GATCAACGAGCTCATCAACAACTTCAACTTCGTGAGCGCCCTGTACCAGATGGGCGTGCGAGACGCGGCCACGGTCTCGGACCTGTTCTACAAGGGCATCCCATACTCGGTGACCGATCCGGACGGCACCGTGTGGTTTTTCAACAGCCCGGGGTTTGCCGAAGCCAACAGGGGGCTGACGAGTGACTACCAGGACAATCCGGAACATATTCGGTACCGTGCCATCTTGGATCGGTTGCGCGATTTCAACATCGCTGGACGACTCTATCGCTCACAAACGGTCGACCCGATCAACGTGGATAGGTACGATCAGGTCTATGAGTCCCTTGTGCAAGACGGTCTGTACCTCCACTACAGAGCGTTGCTCTGGAACCAGTACAATTACTACGAACTCGACCTCTTTCAAGGCGATAGGTAGTCACCATATGAGATTCCAATACGCGCTAGTTGTCCTGCTCGTTCTGACTACGTCGTGCGACGGAGACTACGAGACTACCCGGGGCCTTGTCTCCAAAAAGAATATCGAAGGGTACCTGACATCACTTCAAAAAGGAGTGGCTGGGAACAACTCCTTTCCTTCCGACCCGGTGATGTTAGCCGAACTAGAGGAATACATCGACGCGAGGGGATCCGTCATCTATCGGGACAACGCGGACCTTCGGTTTCTTCACGAAGGGCTGATAGAACTCTACCGAGCACAATTCCTACGTTCGTTCTACACACTGAGGACCTACATAGACAAGTCCGGCAACCTCGTTCAGCCGTTCTACCACGTTGGGATCAAGCTTGAAACCCAGGCCTCGATGTCGGGAACGGAGATTCTGGGCCGGGCCGCGCTGGCAACGAGATCTACTTTTCCTCATCCCTTGGACAAGGACCAACAAGGTCTAATTCTCTTTTTGTGTGCTTTGTATCCCTACCGGCAGATGGCGGCCTGCCTGACCGATGACATGCTTGAAAGCGACGATGAGAGGACCATCGTCCGCGCCCAGATCAAATACCACCAAGAGTTCGTGTTAACGCGAAAAGACATCGAGGCTCTGTATGGCGTGTTCATACTGGAAGAAGTGGACGTGGAAGAACTGCTCGAGCGTAAGAGCCGGCACGATATCGCCGAGCTCGATTATCTGGTGGCGTTCCATATCCATCCCTACCACCAGGACTTCGGGAAAGCAGCTCGCTATGCCGATATGCGCGACCCGGGTCAGTGGTACGAGCCGAAGCCACATTCCCGTGTTGAGAACCTGATGCGCGCGTATCTAGGGGTAGACCGATACCCCGCGGTCATAGACCTGTATGATCGACACAGTTATCGATTCAGTGAAGCAGCCGCCTCCATGTACCATCTGAACCTGCTCGTGAGCGCGGCGTACGCCGGGCTGGGTGACCTCGACACGTCCCTGCAGTACCTGGAAAAGGAGTTCGCGCTGGCGAAGATATATCCAGGCTACTCGAGCAGCAACCAGACAACCTACGATCTCCCCGACAGAGGGGACATGCTGGTGTCGATCTTCGAGCTGGTCTTCGTGTTCGAGGAGTTCGATCAGTTCGAAAAGGCCGGCCGTTTCGCGGAGATGCAGGCCGTGGTCGAAAACAACGTGGCGCGCTTCAAGCACCTCGATGTGTTCAACCGGAAATAGCGACAGTCGACCGGAGCGGGCGGGGGCGCTCACTCTGCCGAGACCGTCTGCTGCCCCTTGGTGCTATCCCGCGGTCCCTGCTACACTCCGTCCAGCGGAGGAGGCACGGTGGACAGAGTCAACGTAGGCATCGTCGGGTTGGGACTGGCGGGGTATCAGCTGCACGCCAAGGCCTATGCTCAGATTCCCGCTGCCAATATCCACGCGCTGTGTACGCGGGACGAGGCCAAGCTGGAACGGATTGCCCGGGAGCTCGGCGTCAGGAACACCTACACGGACTACGACCGCTTTCTTCAGGACGACGCGCTGCAGGCGGTCTCGATCTGCGTAACCGACCCGCTTCATTTCGAGTTCGCCCGCAAGGCTGTCCAAGCCGGCAAGCACGTGCTGTGCGAAAAGCCCCTCGGCACCAGCCTCGAGGAGGTGCGGGGTCTGGTCGCGCTGATGCGCGGCAAGAAGACCTCCTTCGCGGTCGGGCAGGTGTACCGATTCGTCCCGCAATTCGTTGCCATCAAGCGGATGCTGGACGAAGGCAGGCTGGGCGGCCTGTTCCACGTGGACTGCGACTACCAGCAGGACATGCGCGAGCTGTACAAGGTTACGCCCTGGCGCAGGGACGACAAGAGCTGGAACTCCTGGGTAGCCGGCGGCGCTCATGTAGTCGATCTGGCCCGCTACATCGGGGGGGACGTCGACGAAGTCGTGATGTACGCCAACAAGGGCGAGGAGGATCCGGACTGTGGCCCACTGGAGGACAATCACCTCTCGATCATGAAGCTCAAGAACGGCGCGACCTGCAAAGTCTGGGAGGTGCGCTGCATCAAGCGGGCGCCGGAGTTCACGATCAATCTGGGTGTCTTCGGGGGCCGGGGCTCAGCCTGCGGCAGCTTTCTGGACAACGAGGTGCGCTACTTCAGTCTCGACCAGGGCGACAAGCAGGCCGGTTTTGCCTCGCTGTTCGCCCAAAAGGTCGAAGGCATTCCGATCCGTTACGAGCTGGAGGATTTCCTCTCCAGCATTCTGAACGACCACGCGCCCCGGTGCGACGTGGTGAGCGGCGCCCGCACCATCGCCACGGTTCTGGCGGGGGTGGAGGCGCAGGAAAAGGGCCGCCCGGTCAAGGTGCCGGAGGTCGAGTAGGGCCCGGCCTGCCGTCCAACGACTCACGGAAGCGAGGTCTCTGTCATGAAGTTCGGAATCAACACCTTTCTGTTCGCTTCACCCTTCACCACCGAGCGCCTGGGCTTGCTCCGGGAGTTCAAGGAGATGGGGTTCGACGGCGTCGAGGTCGCTTTCGAGCACGAGGGGCAGCTCGACTACGCGGCCGCCCGGCGGGCCTTCGAGGACAACGACCTGAAGTGCTGCTCGCTGTGCGGCGCGTTCGGCAAGGGGCGGGACCTGCGGGGCACGCCGGAAGAGCAGGACGCGGCCAAGGAGTTCATCAAGTCGGCCATCCGGGCCTGCAACGCCCTGGAATGCGACGTGCTGGCCGGCCCCGTGTACTCCACGGTAGGCAGGGCGCGCAGAGAGACTCCGGAGGCGCAGAAGGAGCAGTGGGACACGGTGGTAGCGAACCTCAGGGAGATGTGCCGCTACGCCGAGGAGCACGGCGTGTACATTGCGGTGGAAGTCATGAACCGCTTCGCCACCGACTTCCTGAACACGTCTGCCGATGCTCTCCGGCTGGTGGACGCGGTGGGCAGCCGGATGCTCGGGCTGCATCTGGACACCTTCCACATGAACATCGAAGAGAAGAGCCTGGGGAACGCGATCCTGGATGCGGGAACGCGGCTGTTCGACTTCCACGTGGCGGACAACGACCGCGCCACCCTCGGGACGGGGACCATCGACTGGAAGGCGGTGCGGGATGCCCTGCTGCGGATCGGCTACGACCGCTACGTGGTGATCGAGTCCTTCGTCCCGCAGGTGCTGATCAACGGCTCGGTGGCCTCGATCTGGAGGCCGGTAGCCGGGAGCAACTACGAGCTGGCCGCGAACGGCGTGCGCTTTCTCAAGGCTCTGTTTCAAGAGTAGGCCAACGCCGCCCGGCCGGCTGTCGTAAAACCTACCCTTCCGCCCCGGCCAGAAGGCTCGACACGTAGCCATGCGCCTCCCTGGCCATCCTCCACACGTCCCCCGTCTGGGGCCCGAGATCGACGGTCCACCACTCCCGGGCATAGCCCGCGGAGCGGAGCGCCGGAACGAGGGTGGTGAAGTCGAGAGCTCCCGTGCCAAAGGGAACCTTGTTGGAGTTCGTGTCGTTGCGCATGGTGTTGTCCGTGTCGATCAGGTGCACGTCGGCGATCTTCCCGGCAAGCGTCTCGATGAGCTCAAGCTGTCCTCCCTCGAGGGTCTCCCGCTCCCCGTGCTGATGGGCGCCCACCACGGCGCACAGCTGCCCATGGGCCGTGTCGTACTGGACTGCGAAGCTCGGGTGATCCACCGCCTGCAGGATTCCCAGGATTTCCCCGGGCTTGTTGAACAGGCGTCCGGTTCGAACTCCCAGGCCACGGTGACCCCCGCCGCCGCGGCATGCTCGGCGTCCCTGCAGAACACCTCGATCGTCGTGCCCCAGGCGCGGTCGTAGTCGAAGTCGGGAGGATACGGGGTCATGGTCACGGTGTCCACCCGGATGATCGGGATCCCGCAGTCGCTGACAAGCTGCAGGCTGCGCTGGAAGCGTTCGCTGCAGCGTTCAAGTGCCGCCGCGGAGCCGCCGTAGAAGTGGCAGTCGAGCAGGTCCGCGGCATAGCTGTTGACCTCCAGGCCCGCGTCACGGACCTTGCGCATGAGCTCCCTCCGGCTGCGCCGGCTCGGGTAGAGCTTTACGCTTCCGTGAGGCGGAAAGCCCCCCAGTGCGATGCCGTGGTATCCGATCTCGGCGGCCTGGTGGATCACCGCTTCGAGGCCGAGGGGATTCTCCGCGTAGTCACCTGCGGTGAACGTCCGGGTCCCGATGGACAGCTGTGGCATGATGATCTCCTTGCAGGGTAGTTGCGGTTCGAGCGTGCCAGCGCCACTATGGCAGGTGACAGTTGCACCGGCAACGGACCGGCACGACACCGGGCCGACATTGACCCGGTGCTCGGCGCCGGGGTACGGTGGGGCCGACGGTCTTCAGACGTCGGGAGGTTGTCGCCGTTTCATGCCTGCCCGCCCGTGCACGGCATCGAGCTGGCGGATCCAGGGCGCTGACATACGGCCGCGAGGGTGAGGATGAACAAGAGCACGATCGGGGAGTACCGCCTGTACTGGGGGGAGTCCCACGACAACACCTACCAGTTCGCCAGCATGAGCACGCCCGTCGAAGAGGTGCTCGAGCGGGCTGCCTCCCACCTGGACTTCTACGCCGCCGCGTACTACACCGCCTGCGCCGCCGCCTTCGAAGAGGGAGGCCATCAGGCGGAGAAGTCCGGGGCCAGCCGCATCATCCTGGAGGGCTGGAAGGACCCGCAAAGGCTCGAGCGCGAATGGGCCGAAGTGCAGCGGGCTACCGCCGCGGCCAACCGCCCTGGGGAGTTCATTACCCTTCCCGGCTACGAGTGGCAGGGGGACGGGTCCTCCGGGGACCACAACGTGTACTTCCTGCGCGAGGGGGCGAAGATACACCGCGTGGCTACGCTGAAGGAGCTCTACGCGTGCCTGAAGGGGACGGATGCCCTGGCCATCCCCCACCACACGGGCTATCGTCCCGGGCGTCGGGGGAGGGACTGGTCGGTTTGGGACGAAGCGATGTCTCCCTTCACGGAGATCTATTCCGTTCACGGCTGCTCGGAGACCGACGAAGAATGGATCGGCCTGCGAAAGAACTTCTACATGGGTCCGGGACAGGGCGGCGGGACGTACCAGGATGCGCTGGACCGGGGCTACCACCTGGGGGCGATCTGCTCTACGGACAACTGGGGCGACATGCCCGGCCACTACGGCAACGGGCGCATGGCCTGTCTGGCCGAGGAGCTGACCCGGGAAGCACTGTGGAAGGCCTTCAAGGCCCGGCGGGTCTACGGGGTGACCGGCGACCGCATCCGGATCGACTTCCGGGTCGACGGGGCGGTCATGGGAAGCGTGATCTCCGCCAGTGGCCCGCGGAGGGTTCGGGTAGACGTCGTGGGCTCCGATGCTCTGGATCGGATCGAGCTGCTGCGCAACGGGCGGGTGATCGCCACGCACTGCCACCAGGGCACCTGGGAGGTTCCGCCGTCCGGCCGCCGGGCGCGCTTCAAGCTCCGGATCGAGGCAGGGTGGGGTCCCCGCCCCGGGGAGCTGGACCTGCCCGATCGGGTCTGGAACGGAAGGCTCACGGTCGACGGGGCGGCCCTCCTCGACTGCGAGCCCTGCTGGATATCCAGCGGCCAGGGGTGCCCTGTCCTCGCCGGCGGTACCGCCTCGTTCCGCCTGGTGAGCTCGTCGAGGAACGTCGCCGAGCCGCGTCACAACGCCAACGTCTTCGAGCTGGAGGCCGACCCGGGGAGCGCCGCCGTGCTGGAGCTGAACGGCCTGACCTTGCGCGAGCCCCTGGCGCGGCTGGCCGCCGGGAGTCGCGTCCTCTGGTACCGCGACGACTGCATCCGCGCTTTGGAAGAGAACGCGGGGGTTCCCGCCGGCTCCCCGGAACGGGAGGATGTGTACTACCTGATGGCCTACAAGGCCAAGGTACACCGGTTGATCCCTGAGGCAGGGTACACGGCGAGGCTTGATTTCGAGGACGACGAGCCCCTGGGCGGGGAAACCCACTACCGGGTGCGGGTCGAGCAGCGCAACGGCCAGAGGGCCTGGTCCAGTCCGATCTGGGCCACTCCCGATCTCTGAACCTGAACGGTGAAGTAGAAGCATGCGGGGCGGTGGGCGGGCTGCTGGCCCGGGCCGAAGGCGACTATCCGCGTATGGCTTGTACGATCATGAGTACCGCGATTGCCGCAAGCAGCCCTTGCACCGCCCAGTCAAAGACGTGCGCAGGAATGCTCTTGAACACCAACCTGCCGAGAAACATCCCCCCGAAGGCGGGGCCGACGAGCACGAGCGTGTGCAAAAGCACCTGCCGGGAGATCATTCCCCTGTATATGAGAAATCCCACCTTGTAGAGCGCGGCGATCGCGATGTAGGCCACGATGGTCGCCTGGGCTGCATGCTTTTCCAAACGAAGGGAGGATAGGTAGGCGACCGCAGGCGGCCCGTTGGTGTTGAAAGCCCCTCCGAAGGTCCCACCGATCAATCCCGCCAGGTAGCCGACGAAGCGCGGAAGCTGGTGGTTGGTCCGTACCCGCGATAGGCGATCATAGGCCAGATAGAGGATCAGGAGCACTCCGAGAGCGATCGTGAGGTAGCGTTCGCTGACGCGGATCAAGACCCAAACGCCCAGGGGAGTGCCGACCAGAAGTCCGGCCGCGAGTCGCAGCAGGGCCTTCCACTCGATGTGTTTGCCGAGGGGGATCAGAAGGTAGAGGACAACCGGCAGCCCGACGCAGGCTACCAGCACGCTGGCCGCCTTGAAGCCGATGACCAAGGGGAATAGGCCCATGAGCACCACCCCGAACCCGAATCCCGTCACACCCAGCACGAACGAACCTGCGAGGCTCAGGAGCGACAGCACGAGAAGTTCCAAGAAGCACCCCTCCGTTCAACTCCTTCCCGGCCCAGGCGACAAGCCTCGCTTCGGCCCGATCTGCCGGAGACGGCTCGGCCGTTTGGGAGCGGCCCGAGCCTACGGGCAGTCTTCCACCTCTGCCATCTCGATGAGTTCCCCGCCGACCTGGATCGATCGATGTGCCGCTTCTACCATTCGGGAGGCGAGCAGGCCCTCGATTGCAGTCGCGGCAGGCGTCGCGCCTTGGCAGAACTTCTCCAGGGCCAGGACGAGGTTCTCGTCGGCCCCGAAATGGGACCCCGTGAAGCTCGCATCCCGGTGATGCACGACTTCGTGCCGCTTCCCATGGTCCGCGACGATGTCGATGGTGCCGGTGTGGCGCGTGAGGATGATCCGTCCGGTTTCTCCGACCAACTCGAGGGTTTCCTGGTCGTCGCTGTCGGGTCCGAAAAGGCTCCAGAACAGCGCGGCCTTGACTCCGTTGTCGTACTGCACACTGACCAGCCCGTGATCGTTGATGTCCGCGCCGGGATACCAGACACAGGTGTCATGACGCTTGATGATCTCGGTTTCGGACAAACGCGAGTGGCCGAACTCGACCATCACGTCCTGACGCAGCCTTTCTCCAGGCGGCTGAAGACCGTTGAAGGAGGCCACTCGGTAGGGGCACTGCCGGCCGCAGTGGCTGCAGCGCTCCGGGGCGTCGGGCTTCGGTACAAACACCGCCTGGCCTCCAAACGCTGTGAGCCTGGCCGGCCGGCCCGCGGCGAACCAGTTGAACACGTCGAACGCGTGCGACATCTTGTCGGCCAGAGCACCGCCCGACCATTCCAGCCGCCGGTGCCAGGTATGGAAAAAGACGTGATAGGGGATCACATTGCGAACCTGGATCATCTTGATGTCTCCGATCAACCCCTGCTGTGCCATCTCGTAGGTCTTGATCCACGGGCTTTCGTACCTCCGGGTGAAGCTCATAAGGATGCGGTTCCCCGTCCTCTCCTGCTCCCTGCATATCGCCAGGGCATCTCCGAGGTTGTGAGCCAGCGGCTTGTCCAGGTTCACCTTCTTGCCGGAATTCAGGGCCCGCACGGCCGGATCGCGATGCGCATACTGGGGGGTGGCAACGATGACGAGATCAATCTCCGGATCGGCGATCAGCTCTTGATAGTCTCCGTACAAACGGATCGGCGGGACAGGCCCCGATTGGCTGTAGATCCCGGCAAGCCCGCGTTGGGCGTCCTTCATTCGGACGGAAGTCCGATTGTTCAGGGCGCGGATCTCGAGACCTGTTGCGTCCCGCATTCTCGCGATGTATGCGGCGAGCGCGTAGCCCCTTCGCCCGGTGCCTATCAGACCTACTCCGATCTTTCTTCCCACGACGGTGTGCTCCCAGGATTCAGTATCCCAACGCTTCCAGTCGCGATCGGACCTTCTGCTCGGCACCGGCCGGGGACTCCGCCTGCTTATCACGCAAGAGAGACAGGATCGGCGGCCGCTCCATGTCGGGCGGCACGTTCATCCCTAGGATGTCGATGGTCGTAGGCGCGATGCTCAGAGTCGAGATATCCGGCAACTCCCCCTTCGAGGGAACCTCGGGCCCTGCAAGAGCGAAGTATCCGAACCGTCCGTGCGCTTCCTCAGACGGCTCATCGGCCCCAGAGGGGCGGACTATGGTCCCTTTTCCGTGCCCCACCCGGTCGTCGGTGTACCACCGGTACTCGTCGAAGCTCACGAAGAGATCGGGCCCGTTTTCTGAGAACGGGCCAGAGTGGATGTCTTCCTTCCGGGTCACCTGTGCCGCAAGCTCCGTACCATCCTGCGTCGTCAGCCGGCCGAGCTTGTCGGACAGCTCTGCCAGGAATCGCTCGTAGTGCGCCGGATCCACCGCTCCCTCTGCTTCCCTTCCGGCGAGATTGATGTACAGCTGTCCCGCGTTCCCCTCGGCCCAGCACCTCGTCCTTGGCCAGTCCACATCCTGGCTGCTCCACGGTGAGACCTGATCGGGGTACTCCCTCAAGCTCAAGTAGTTGTTGGCGGCCAGCCACTCATTCAACAACACAGTCCCGTTGGACCGTTGCGAGCCGTACGGGCTGAAGACCATGAGGGTAGTATCGCTGCCTGCAGCCTCCCTCACTTCACCGACTTGCTCGTCCACCCATCGGTAGCTCTTGCGCAGCATGCCCGCCTGAGGATGATCTGGAGCATAGTGAGGGTGTCTCTTGTCCTCGTAGCGGAGAAACAGAGTCGTCGCCCGTTCGATCGTGGGAAACGCCGTCAGCACGACGTCGCAGCCCTTGTCCCTCAAGAACCACTTCGTCAGTGAAACACGTTGCGCATCGCCCTTCTGGAGCCTCTCGAGTATCTGTAGTGAGTCCATGGTCCCAGGGGGCAGCGAGGCCGAAGGCTCGTAGTCGCCCAGCAAACCCGCTATCTCGCCGGCGAGTCCCTCGGGCCAGGCAAGAAAGCCGGGGTCACCTCCCTCGGGAGTCTTGCGAGGTGGCGCCGCGCTCAGGCAATATCCGCTGGGGATCCTCAGGGGCGGCCAGGTGTACGGAACGTTTACCAGGGCAACCCGCTGGGCCAGCTTGGGTAGGATGTGGTGAAGGCACTTGACGCGTTCTTCCAGCAGAGTGGAGTCGACTTCCCGTGTACAGGTATAGGAGAAGCCCTCGCGAGCGAAGTGGTCCCAGATCCCGAAGGCTCCGGAGTTCTTGCCGCACAGGATCGAGAGCCAAACCGGGGGTCCGTAAGGTGGCACCGTGCTCTCGAGGCTGCCCCAGACGCCTTCCTGCTGCATGGCCGCCAGGTTGGGTAGCTCGTGCAGCCAGCGCTGTACGAACATCGGATTGAGGCCGGTTAGGCCCAGTATGACCACTTTGCTCATTGTGGCTCTTTCCACAGGTCAATCGGTTTCCGCACGCCGGTGGGATCGTAGGGCCAATCCACCCGTTTCCCGGCGCCGGCGGATTCGTAGGCGGCGCAGATGATCCTGAGCACCTCACGCCCGTCCTCGCCGGTCTCGAGGGGTTGCTCCTTGCCCTGAACGCATCGGACGAAGTGACCGAGCTCTTGAGGGAAGCCGTAGTTCCACAGTTCTTCGAACACGGTGAAGGTGTACCCTTTCGTGTCACCCGCCTTTTCGACCGCGTATCCGTATCCGGTCTGGCTGTAGGTGAGCAGGGAGTTGCCTCGCAGCAGATCAGCGTGGGTGAAGCCTTCGGAGCCGTAGACCTCGACTCGATCGTCCACCCCGCCCGGTTTGGCCCAGCTGTTCTCCGCGATCCCGATTCTCGCTCCTTCGTACTCGACAACGCAGACGCTGTGATCGTCGCCTTGGGTCTTCTTGCCCTGAACATAGGTGCCGATACTGGCCCAAACGCTGCGCGCCTGCGGCTTGCCGAAGAGCCAACGGGCATACTCGATCGAGTGACAGCCCATGTCCATCAGCACCCCTCCGCCGGACTTCTCGACGTCCCAGAACCAGGCGGCATGCGGGCCAGAGTGTTCCTCGCTCTGCTTCACTCTGAACACGCTCCCCAGGGCGCCCTCCTCAATCAGCTGTTTCACCCGCACGTACTTCGGCGCGAAGCAGAGCTCCTCACCGTACATGAGCATCACCCCCGCCTTGCGGCACGCCACGATCATCCGGTCGGCCTCTTCAAGGGAGCAACTCAGAGGCTTTTCGCAGACTACGTGTTTCCCGGCCCTGGCGGCGTCCACCGTTACCCGCTCGTGAAGATAGTTCGGACAGGCCACGGTGATCATGTCCACTTCCTTGACGGCCAGCAGGTCCTGATAGTCCTCGAACGACTTTCGGATGCCCCTTTGCTCCGCGAAGCGTCTGGCCTTGCCAGGCGTCGGCGAGGCGACGGCGACGATCTCGGAATCCTGCACTAGCTGCAGCGCGGCGGCATGAAGCTCCGCGATGAATCCGCTTCCGACGATGCCTACGCGAACCTTGTCCATGCTGTACCTCCAGATTTGGTTTGCGCCCTCGGACGAGCGAGCGACTGCGCGGCCATCACGCCATCAGCGGCAGCTTGTGGCTGCTCGCGGCTGCAGGCCCGAACAGCAGGTTCTCCTTGGGGAATCTCCTCCTGTCGAGCTGCTTGTCCTGCAAACCAGGGTAGTCAGGCTCATAACGGTGAGCTCGCCATATCATGGTCGTATCCATCCCGACGATTGAACCGACAAAGGGACTCATGTACTCCCAAACGAGCTCGCCTTCGAGGGTGACTTCGAACACGCGCCCGCTCCACGAATCGCAGATCACGGTGTTTCCATTCGACTGTCGCTCGCATCCCCCGCAAACGGGAGAGTAGAAGTCGCTCGCAAACGGCGCCTTGTATTGCCACACCACTTCGTCCCTCACCGGGTCGATCTCCACCACCCGAGAGTAGCTGGGCTTGTACTCCTTCCGGTGGCTGCCGTTGTCGAAAAGAAGGATGTTGCCATTCTCCAGCTCCCGAGCATCGTGAGGGTGCGTGATGCACCCTTTTCCGTACCTGGCGGTCACGTCGCCGGTTCGACGGTCGATTCGCACCACCTCGCTGGCGGCCCGCAGGGTGACAAGGACCGTCCCGTCGGCGCACTCGAAGAGGGAGTTGATATACGGCCAGAGGGTGCGATTCTCCAGCGCGCAGGAGCGATCCAGTTCGGGATCGAGATGCTCGGAAGCCTTCCAGTCCCACACGATCTTACCCTGCCGGTCGACTTCGTGGATCATGTCGCCCCACATCTGCCCTTCGAACTCTGTGCCCGCGCGGCCGCCCTTCATTCTGTCTGCCGTCTCGGCGGATAGAATGCCGTCGGGATGGTAGGAGTGATACAAGACGTTCCCGTTGCGCAGCGGCCTGATGTCGTGATTCTGGTAGGGCACCGAGGCCTTCCACACGAGCTCCGAATCCCAGTTCACCTCGATGAGGATCCCGCCGATCGCAGCCATCTCCACCGGCAGTCCTAACTCCTCATGACTCTTGAGCATTCCGGCAAACAGCAGGGTGCCCCCCGGCATTAGCAGCTGGTGGGCTCCCGGCGTGTAGGGCATTTGCCAGCGGTTTACGATGTACCCTTCCATGTCGATGAGCCACACATCGCGGTTGTAGGTGCTGAACAGGGTATAGCCTTCAGCGGTCTTCCGCGGGTTGTGATATGTCACTCCCTTGCGCGCGGTCTTCGCAACGCTCAAATCTGCAACTCCTCCCTAACGGTGTGTGCTACGATTCCCTGCGACCGGTCACGACGGGTGCTCACGCTACTGCGCCATGGTCGCACTCTGCCAGGCCAGCTTCCTTTTGATCAGCACCCCGTGGATGAGGAAATCCGAGACCAGGTTGATCACGCCGATCACGATCACGCCGTAGACGATCACCGCGATCTGGCCGTCCTGGCGCGCACTCATGATGAGATATCCGAGGCCGCTCTTGGCGGCGATCAGCTCGGCGGCGACCATACAGCCGAAGCTGTAGCTCCATCCCACGCGCGTGCCGGTAGCGATGTCCGGCAAGGTGGCCGGCACGATCACGCGAAGCAACAGCCGCCGACCGCGCAGACCCAGCATCTGGGCGGCCCGCACGACAAGCGGATCCACATTCACCATGCCTTTGTACGTGTTCGTGAATACGGGGAAGAACCCTCCCAGGAAGATGATCAACACTTTCGAGGGCTCTCCGAGCCCGAGCCAGATGATGGCCAGCGGGATCCAGGCCAGCGGCGGAATCGGGCGCACAAGGTCAATGGGAGTCCTCAGGATACTTCCCAACTTCAGGTACCACCCGCAGGCAACCCCCAGCAAGACCCCGGCGCTGGCGCCTATGCCGAAGCCGAGGATGACCCTCATCAGGCTCACTCCAATATGCCCGAGGAGCCTGCCGAGCGGCACATCGTGAATGGCCGCGGCCGCCACTCGGGCGGGGCCCGGGAACACGACGGGGTTGATCAGCTGGAAAGCTGCAACGAGCTGCCAGACCACCAGGATACTGATGAATCCCAGCCAGGACACCCACAGACCTCGGGCGAAACCGCTGTTCCTCAACGCTCCACCTCCTCGAGGCCGACAGCCCAGGGGAGAATGACTCGTTCCAACAGATCCAGCCCGACGGAGATCAACAGGCCGAATACGCCGATGACGATCATGCCGTCGATGGCTACCTTGCTGCTGTAGTAGAATCGTGCCTGCTGGATCAGGGCGCCCAATCCCTGGATAGTGCCCACCATCTCTACGGCGACGATGATCATGAAGCCGACGCCCAGAGCGATCTTCATTCCCGCGAAGATCCTGGGAAGTGCGGCCGGCAGGATGACCCTGAAGAACAGCTGACGTCGAGAGGCTCCCAGCATTCTCCCCGCGTTGAGATAGTTCCGGTCCACTTGGCTAGCTCCCTGGATGGTGTTCGTCAGAATGGCCCAGAAGCATCCCCAGGCGATCAGCAGCACCCGGGTAAGCTCTCCGACACCAAACCAGGCGATAGCCAACGGAAGAAGGCTAATGACCGCAATCGAGCGAGCAAAGGTCACCACCGGGTTCGCTGCCCGTTGGAGCCACCGACTTCTGCCAATCATTAGCCCCACAGGAATACCCACGAGAGCTGCAAGAGCGTATCCCTGGAGAATCCGGATCACGGTCGCCTTGATGTGAATCCAGACGGTGATTCCTCTCGGGTAGCCTTCCGTCATTAGATCCCAGAGTGTGGCCAGCAAAGCCGACGGCCTGGGGAATCGCAGCGGGCTCAGGAGCCCTGCCCGGGAGAGCAGCTCCCACCCGCCTATCAGTAGCACCAGAGTGATGAGCTTGACGAGGTATTCCGGAAGACCCAGAATCTGGCCGGTGCGGCCTGCCCTAGCCGATCGCCTCATAGATCTCTTCATAGTAACGCATGAACTCCGGAGAGGCTTTCTGGCGCGGCCGGGGTATGTCGATCCTGAATTCCCTGCGAACGAAGCCCGGCTTTGGGTTGAACACGAGGACTCGATCCGAAAGAAACACTGCTTCGAGGATCGCATGGGTAACGAACAACACCGTCTTCTTCCGACTTTGCCAGATCCGCAAGAGCTCCCTCTGCATGTCTTCGCGGGTCAGCTGGTCGAGGGCGCCGAAGGGCTCATCCATGAGCAGAATCTCAGGATCCATGGCCATCGCCCGGGCGATGGCGACGCGCTGCTGCATGCCGCCGGAGAGCTCGCGAGGGTACTTGTTCTCGCATGCCTCCAGGCGCACGAGCTCGATCAGCTCTCGGGCTTGGAGGCGCCGCTCACTCTTGGGGACCCCCTTGTTGCGCGGACCGAACTCGATATTCTCGATCGCGGTCAACCAGGGAAACAGACCGGAGTGCTGGAAAACCATTCCCCTGTCAGTGCCAGGGCCGTCGACGGGCCGATTGTTGACAACGACCTCTCCCATCGTGGGCGTGATCAGGCCCGCGATGATGTTCAGCATGGTCGATTTCCCGCACCCGCTTCTCCCCAGGATCGTGACGAACTCATTGGTCGAGACATCGAAATTGACGTCCTGGACTGCGTTTGGCGCCGATGAATCCTCAGAGAACCGCTTGGTGACGTTGCGCACAACAACTGCCGTGTTGGGCGACCGGTTGCTCATTCTTGCTCCCGAAGCCATGCGAGATATGGAAGTTCGAAACAGGGGGGCACGAGCACCGAAGGCCCTGCCCCCCGAGCTGTCCGCGACCCCGGGGTCTACGGTTTCCACCTGCCCTCGATCTGCACGTATTCCGGCTTGATCTCTTCCAGGAATCCCGTATAGGTGTAGTCAAGCGGGTCGATTTTCTCCTTGATCCTGCCTTGTTCGTAAAGGAAGTCGGTGTAGTTCCGCATGTCCGTCAGGTAGCGCTGGTCAATCGGGCCGTTGACGATATCCTTGTGGGTCCAGTAGGGTTCCCACCCCATCTCGATGATCTCCATCTTCTGCTCGGTGTACTTCTGATGGATTGCCATGACCTCCTGCTTGTTCGCTGGGTTGTCGCAGTACTCCTGGCCGCGAACCAGGACGCGTACGATCTCCCTCGCCGCGTTGGGGTTCTTCCTGAGGAACTCCTCGGTGAACACGATCGGCACGTTGGTGTGCGAGAACCTGAGGCTGTCGAACATGTACGAGGCAATCTTGCGAACCTCGGGATAGTATGGAAATGGAGGAAACAGGGGAGAAGCCTGAATCTCGTTGTTGGTCAGGGCCGTGACTTGGTCAGCTGGAGACAGGTTGACGATGTTCAGCTTCCCCTTGTCCAGCCCATAGTGCTCGGCCAGGTTGTTCATCACGGCGGTTTGGGTTGATCCGTCGAGCAGTCCGATGCGGATATCGTACAGGTCTTCGGGCCGGGTCACTCCAGCGTCGTTGCGTACGAAGAGATACTCTCCAGGGCATACGGTCAGGACCCCGGCCACGACTACCGGAACGCCGTTGTGGCGCATGCTGATAACCGGAAGATTGCCGGGGTTCCAGACATGGATCGCCCCGGCGAGCAGGGCTTCACCTGCTAGCGCCCCGGCGGTGAAGACCTCGTACTCGACTTCCTCGAAGCCGGCCTCCTTGAACCAGCCTTTCTCCATGGCGACACTGTGGGGCGCGAACACATCGTTTGGCTGAAAATGGAGAACGAGTTTCTTGATCTCGACCTTGCCCGCCGCCATTTCCTCGGTCGTCCCGGCCGCGTACAAGGAGACGGCTGCAGCGATGAGAACCGCACTCAGGATCGTGACGCGCTGGTACTTCATTTGGTACCCTCCTTATGCCCTTTTTTCTTGCATCCGGCCGCCTTCGCGATCGTCGTCGTTGAGCGGCCGATACTGGAATGCCATTCCGTACCTGGCGGCATCACCTCCTCCTGCGCCTGCCCTCAGCTGCAGGTCACCTCATAGCCTGCAGTCCCGGATAGTCCATCCCGTACCGATAGGCGGAATACACGGGATAGGAACGGGAGCGAGTCGGCGACACGTCCCACTGGGGAAGGTGGTTAACGTATTCCCACACCAACTCGCCTTCTCTCGTCACCTCGAACACTCTGCCGGTCATGCCCTCGCACCCCAGAGTATTGCCGTTGGGAAGCCGCTGGGCATTGGAATACATCGATGAGTAGATCTGCTGTTTCATCCGGCCGCCGGCGGGCCCCTCGTAGGACCACACCATTTCATTCTTCGCGGGATCGATCTCGAGCAGTCGGGAGTAGTTCTGCGCCATCCCGTTGGGATGGAAGCCGTTGTCGAAAACCAGGATGTTCCCGTTTTCCAGCATCGTCGGGGCGTGCTGATGAGTCAACTCCCCCGTGGTTCCCCAATGCCAGACCACTCTCCCGGTCTTCTTGTCCAGGATCGCCACAGTGTTCACCTTCGCGAAGCTCACGAGGATGTTACCGTCGAGCAGCTCCTGGCATCCGTTGGCATGCAGCCACGTGTCGCGCGGGCAAAGCGGGCAGCGGTGCAGTAGACCGGGATCGAGCTGTTCGTGGGCAACCCATTCCCAGGCTACCTTGCCGCTCGGGCGGATCTCCTGGATCACCTCCCCATACATGATCCCGTCACGCTCACTGCCCTCGTCTCCGCCTTGGATCTGTCGAGCGTAGTCCTGGGGAAGCGGGCACCACTTCATCACGAGGGTATAGCCGCTGCGCGTTCGGCGGGAAGCGTGATGCACGAGGCTGTCCCGGTATTCCCACACCACGGCACCGCTCGCATCCAGCTCCTGAACGAGGCCGCCGGCCCCCTCCACATCGGCCAGGGGGCCTCCCTCGATCCATCCAGTGTACAGCAGGTTTCCATTCAGCAACAACTCCGCCCCGTCTGCCGGAGGGTATGGCAGGCGCCACTCGTCTGCCACTTCGCCCAACAGGTCGACCATCCAGACCCCGTCCCCGCTTACGGGCGTAAGCAGCGTGAATCCGCGAAAGGCCCTCCTGGAATCGCAGACCACGAGTCCCTTGATGCACGTCCGCGCGTAGCTCATCCTGTTCTCCTCATTCAGTGCTGCCGGTCATACCACAAGGGGGTGAAATCCTCTGCTGAATGCCTTGCTCCCGTACAGACGGTTCTCCCCCGGAAACCTCCTCGGGTCGAGCTCCTTGCCCTGGAGTCCCGGATAGTCCGCTTCGTACCTATGCGCACGCCACATCATCGTGGTATCCATTCCCACGATCGAGCCCACAAAGGGGCTCACGTATTCCCACACGAGCTCTCCCTGCCGGGTGACCTCGAAGATCCTGCCGTGCCACGAATCACAGATCACGGTGTTGCCGTTGCTCAAGCGTTCCGCCCCGCTGCATACGCAGGAGTAGAGGTCGCTTGGGTACGGAGCTCGGTATTCCCAGACGATCTCATCTCGATTCGGCTCGATCTCGACCACCCGTGAGTAGTTCGGCCTGTACTCGTGGCGTTGGCAGCCGTTGTCGAACATCATGATCCTGCCGTCCGGCAGCTCGCGGGCATCGTGGCCGTGAAAGATGCGACCCCTTCCATATCGAGCGATCACCTCTCCGGTGCGGTAATCGACCCTGATCGCTTCCCCGGAGTTGCGAAGGCTCATCAAGACGTTACCGTCTCTGCAGACCCAGACCGAGTTCACCAGCCCCCAGATATTTCGGTTGTCCAGACGCCCCATGGAGTCGATTTCCGGATCGAGGTGTTCGCAGACCTTCCACTCCCAGACGATCTTTCCGTCTCGGTCGATTTCCCTAACGACGTCCGCCCAGATCTTGCCCTCGAACTCCGTGCCGGGCCTTCCCCCGCGCACTTTGGCCGCCAGCTCATCAGGAACGATGCCGTCTGGATGATAGGCCGCGTACATGACGTGACCGTTTTCCATCGAACAGATGTCGTGGGCCTGGTAGGGGGCCATCGCCTTCCAGACGAGATTCGAATTCCAGTCCACTTCCAGCACGATGCCGCCGATGCCGGCCATCTCCACCGGGAGGCCGAGGTCCGTGTGACTGCGGTACATCCCGGCAAACAGGAGATTCCCGTTGGGCAGCAGCCACTGATGTGCTCCAGGAGTGTAGGGCATCCGCCAGCGGTTTACGATGTCACCGTCCATGTCGATTAGCCACACGTCATGGGTATACGTGCTGAACAAGGTGTACCCAGGGTCGGTCTTGCGGCGGTTGCGAAACGTAACGCCCTTCAGGGCTGTCGCAGCAATGCTCAATGCGTCACCTCACCACGACTTTCGTAGCCTTCGCAAGGGCAGTGGTCGGGTCGACGAGGTAGGCGGTCAAGCCCTGCCTGATACCGATCGACCCGACGTGAATGTCACTCGTTTGATGGGGAATACTCTGGTTGACGGCGAGGGGTTTCGGGCTGCTGGTCACGGCCTGCAGGCTGCAGTGTACAGCGTGGTGCGTTGGTGCGTGCGTGGGCTCATCCCTGATTTCCCTGCCCGGCTATTCAGTTCGTGGATGGTACGCCGTTTGCGGTTTCCTATCCGGGTACTTCAAGCAGCCGGAATTGTCCCACGGTTGCCTGCTGCTGTCAAGTGTCCGGAGCATGGCCAGACCCCTCTCCCACCTGTCTTTGGCGCCTGCCTACACGTTGAACAGGAAGTGGATGATGTCCCCGTCCCGGACCACGTAGCCCTTGCCCTCGGTGCGCAGCAGGCCCATCTCGCGGGC
>JAFGFV010000636.1 GCA_016930895.1 Spirochaetales bacterium
ATCATCTGCGCAGCCTATCAGTCCGCCGGCACGGGGAAACGGGTCGAGTGGCCGTACGAGCCCCCCGCCGTGCGGAGACCGATCGAGCTGTGGAAACCCCTGTCCTAGGCCGCGCGGACGGTCGCAACTCTCCGGCGTGCCCGCTGCCCACCGTGCAGAAGATGCGGGGTGCGACCGCGCAGTACTCCGGCGGGTCGTGTTCCTGCCGACCCTGACCAGTCTCTTCGTGGCCATCGGCTGGGGGCATACGGGCAAGCGGGTCGGCTCCGGGGTGGTTCTGCTCATCCCGCCTATTGACTGCGCCGGCAACCGGCCCAGCCGCTAGCCCGGATATCCGTTTTCTTGGGGAGGTGATCGCATGTCCAGCCAAGAGCGCTACACGCCGTCGAACGAGATGCCCCCGGCGCCCATCCACCGGGTGCTCGTCGGGCAGAAGGCCCTGGTCACCGGGGCCAGCAAGGGACTCGGCCAGGCGGTGGCCGTCGGACTGGCGGCGGCAGGCGCCGACGTCCTGGTCAACTACTTTTCGGACGAGAAGGGGGCCCGGGGGACCGCTCGGGCGGTAGAGGGGCACGGCGGCAAGGCCGTGCTGTTCAAGGCCGACGTGGCCGACGAGACTGCGATGGCCGCCATGTTCGCCCGCGCCGTGGAGAGCTTTGGCCGCCTGGACATCTGCGTCCCCAACTCGGGCATCCAGCTCAACGCCCCTGTGGACGAGATGACTCTCGCCCAGTGGCAGAGGGTGATCGACGTGAACCTGACCGGGCAGTTCCTCTGTGCCCGCGAGGCGCTCCGGCTGTTCAAGCGCCAGGGAGTGGACCGCAGGATCTCCTACGCCGCCGGCAAGCTCATCTTCATGAGCTCCGTCCACGACATCATCCCCTGGGAGGGTCACGCCAACTACGCCGCGGCCAAGGGCGGGATCATGCTCCTGATGAAGAGCGTGGCCCAGGAGGTGGCGCACCTGAAGATCCGGGTCAACGCTCTCTCTCCGGGAGCGATTCGAACGCCGATGAACGTGGAGAAGCTGACCTCTCCGGCAATCTTCGAGTCCACGCTGCTCCGGCTCATCCCATCCAAGCGCATTGGCGAGCCCGAAGACGTGGCCCGGGCGGCGGTCTGGCTGGCCTCCGACGAGTCGGACTACGTCAACGGAGTCACGATATACGTGGACGGGGGAATGACCCTGTACCCCGGTTTCATCGGCGGCGGCTGATACTGCTCGAAGCAGATTCGTGAGAGGAGACTGTACACCATGAAGACGGTCAAGACGGGGGTCATCGGGACGGGTTTCATCGGGCCGGCCCATGTCGAGGCGTTGCGGCGGATTCCGAACATCGAGGTGGTCGCACTGGCCGATGTGGACGCGGACACCGCCAGGCAGAAGGCCGAGATGCTCGGAATTCCGAGCCACTACGGGGACTACCGGACGCTGCTGGCCCGGGAGGACCTGGATGCCGTGCACATCTGCACGCCGAACAACCTCCATTTCCGGATGGCAAAGCAAGCCCTGGAGGCGGGCAAGCACGTGATCTGCGAAAAGCCCCTGGCCACCGAGCTCTCCGAAGCCCGGGAGCTCGTCGAGCTGGCCCGCAAGAAGAATCTGGTGAACGCAGTCCATTTCAACGTGCGCTACTACCCGCTGATGGCCCACGTGCGGCAGATGATCCAGAAGGGGGAGCTCGGCACGATCTTCTCCGTGCACGGCTCCTACCTGCAGGATTGGCTGTTCCACCCGACCGACTACAACTGGCGTCTCGAACCGGAGCTGTCGGGCCGGTCTCGGGCAGTGGCGGACGTCGGTTCGCACTGGATGGATTTGATCGAGAATGTCACAGGCCTGCGCATCGTCGAGGTTCTCGCGGACTTTGCCACCTTTCACAAGCGGCGCAAGAAGCCCCTGAAGCCCGTGGAGACCTACGCGGGCAAGCTGCTCAAGCCCGAGGACTATGCCGAGGTCCCGATCGGCACGGAGGATTACGCTACCGTGCTCCTCGGCTTCGACAACGGAGCGCGCGGGGTCTACACGGTCAGCCAGGTGTTTGCCGGGCGCAAGAACCGGCTCTACTTCGAGATCGCCGGATCCAAGAAGGCGGCTGCCTGGGAGTCGGAGCTGCCCAACCAGCTGTGGCTCGGCAGCCGGGACGGCCCCAACGAGCTGCTCCTGCGGGATCCTTCCCTCGTGCACCCGGACAGCCGGGAGCTGATCAATTTTCCCGGCGGGCACAACGAGGGCTTTCCCGACACCTCCAAGCAGGTGTTCAAGCAGGTGTACGCGGACATTCGCGCGGGTCGACCATGCGGAAACGATCCTCCGTACCCGACCTTCGCGGCGGGCTTGCGGGAGCTGGAGTTGTGCGACAGGATCATGGAAAGCAGCGAGAAGCGCGCCTGGGTCCAGGTGTAGCCGCAATACTACAGGAGGTACTGCAATGATCAGACTCGGATTCGTCAGTGCGGTGGTTGCGGACCAGAGCTTCGAGGCCACGGTCGACCTGGCCGCCGAGATCGGCTATGACTGCGTCGAGATGCTGTGCTGGCCCGTCGGCAAGGCC
Source organism: Spirochaetales bacterium (assembly GCA_016930895.1). The sequence goes on from JAFGFV010000636.1 coordinate 2,556, forward strand.
GAGCGGCGATACGCCGGGGTCACCCACGTGGACGTGGCTGCGCTGAGCGACGACAAGGTCCGCCAGATCGGCGATTACCTGAACGCCAAGGGAGTGACCATTTCGTCCCTCGGGTACTACCCGAACTATCTCCAGGGCGATCACGAGAAGGGCGAGGCGGAGGCCGAGCACTTCAAGAAGGTCATCTCCGCCTCCGCCAGGCTCGGCGTGGGCGTGGCCACCACCTTCATCG
>JAFGFV010000637.1 GCA_016930895.1 Spirochaetales bacterium
GTGCCGCTGCGGGACCCTGCCGAACGCCGGCTCCAGGCACTGGCCACGGCGAGAGATATCGAGGCGGAAGACATCGATCGCTGCCGGCAGATCGGAGAGCACGGCCTGGAGCTCATCCGGAGTCTCCACCGCAAGTGTAAGCGCCGGGTCAACATCCTGACCCACTGCAACGCCGGCTGGCTGGCCTGCGTGCGCTACGGGACCGCGACCGCCCCGATGTACATGGCCCACGAGGCCGGGATCCCGCTCCACATTTGGGTGGACGAAACCCGGCCTCGCAATCAGGGCGCCCGGCTCACCGCCTGGGAGCTCGGCAGAGCCGGCATTCCCCACACCGTGATCGCAGACAACACTGGCGGACACCTGATGCAGCACGGGCAGGTGGACATGGTCATCGTCGGCTCCGACCGGACGAGCCGGCGCGGCGACGTGGCCAACAAGATCGGCACCTACCTCAAGGCCCTGGCCGCCCAGGACAACCGCGTGCCCTTCTACGTGGCTCTCCCGTCCTCCACGATCGACTGGCACATTGCCGACGGGGTGCTCGAGATCCCGATCGAGGAGCGGGACCCGGACGAGGTGCGCTTCGTCCACGGATGGCTCCCGGGCAGCCGGGAGGAGGCCCGGGTGCTCGTTTGCCCTGAGAGCACTCCGGCGGCCAACTTCGGCTTCGACGTGACCCCCTCCCGACTGGTGAGCGGTCTGATCACGGAGAAGGGAATCTGTGCCGCCACCGAGGATGGGATCCGCTCGCTGTTTCCACAGGCCTGAGCGACCGGGTCCGGGGTGGGGAACATCCGGGTGCCCGGAGGCTGACGCTTCGTCACGGAGGTGGGTAATGCCCGACCGCAGCGACCCATGGTTCCTCACCCTGGTCAACGAGGTCCTGCTCCTGCGCTACCGGGTGCAGATGATCGGAGCCGACCACCTCCCGCCGGGGTGTGCGGTCATCGCCTGCAACCACCTGCTGCACACGGATTTCCGCTTCCACGTCAAGGCGATCCGGCACAGCCTGCGCTTCCTGGGCATTCGGGACAACACTCCCTGGAGGTCGGCCAACCTGGCAATCCGGCTGCTCTTCCGCCTGTCCTGTGGGCTGATCGACGCTCTCTTGGAGGGCTATGTGATCTTCATGGAGAGGGGGCGGCCCCTGCCGCCTTCGGTCACCGCCAGGGTCCTGGAGGCCCTCTCAAACGGTCACTACGTGATCGTCATGCCCGAAGGCCGGGTGCACAGGCCGGACGGAACGCGGTGCGCATACCGGGGCGCCGGCTATTTTGCTCTCAAGTCGGGCTGCCCGGTATTCCCGGTGGGGGTGAGCATGCAGCGGCGGGGTCTGCTGGCGCGCACAGTCGTCTACAGGGTCGGCAAGGCGGTGCCCGTGCCCGACCCGTCCGGGACCTTCCGCGACCGCACCTTCCGGTACACCCGAGCGGTCGACCGGGCAGTGAACCGGTTGCTCGCGCTCGATGCCCCGCCCGGCGGCGCAGCTGCGCCATCAGGCACCGCAGCCGACGCGGGCGACCCTCGCGGGTGCTGGCAGATTCCTACCGAGAGCCCTTCCCCTCCCCGGGGGAAGCGGCGAGCCACTCCTCCACCGACAACGGAAGCTCCCAGCGGACTACCTGGTAGTATTCCGAGGACAGGCGGGGCAGGCGCTTCAAGCCGATAACCGAGGCATCCGCCTGGGATACGTGCTGCTGCAGGGCCAGAGCCTGGATTGCCCTGTGCGTCATTCCGGAACTGGGGTCCCGCTCGCTGCCGCTGATGGCCAGGCACTCGCCGTACCGGTCCCTCTGGAAGGGATCGATGCTGACCAGGTGCGCCCGGACGCTGCCTTCCCCCGCCCGGGCCAGGACAGCCAGGGCCTTCCTGACCAGGTACCCAACCGCTTCGTGCTCGAAGTGCTCGTGCGCCCCGGAGCGCGCGTCCGGAGACACGATGACGTCGGGCCCGAACCCCTGAATCAGCTCGACCAGCCGATCCACCAGCGCCTGCTCGCCGCCCCACCCCTCCAGCACCGTCTCCAGAGACACCACGTCGCTCAAGGTGTTGTAGGGCCGATTCTTCAGCCCGAGGCGCACGTACGCCTCGGAGCCCAGGATCGCCATGGCCTCGGTGGCCTCCTGGACCCGAACCCTGGCCAGTGCGCTCCCCCGGAGGGCATGATTGGGATAGGCGCCCCCCACGGTCCGCTTGGGGTAGCGGTCCACACCCGCCTCGCCGTCGGTGAAGAGGATGGTGGCCGTTCGTTTTCCCGAGCGATACGCCCGGCTCATGAGCACCGCGAAGTCCAGGCTTTCGTCGTCCGGATGAGCATGGATGAACAAGACATCGACCCTGAAGTAGCCGATCGGCCGCCCGGGCGCGTAGGTCTTCGGAACGGCCCGCTCCAGACGCGCCGGGGATTCCGGCTTTTCCGCCGCAGCCGTTGCCGCCGCTCCCTCGATCCGTTTCGCCGAGCCTGCGGGCGCACGCGCAGGTGCCGACGCGAGCGCAGGTGCCGATGCAACTTCCGGCGCCAGGTCCGTCGCTGGGGAGCCTGCCGGCAAGTCCGCCGCGATCGAGGCGACCAGGGCGGCCGGGTTGACCCGGGTCCGCACCGCCGCCTCCTGGGCCGCCGCCTCCTGCCGCGAGATCGCCTCCTGGGCCGCAGCCTCCTGCTCGGCTTGCTGCTCCTGCTCGGCTTGCTGCTCCTGCTCGGCTTGCCGCTCCTGCTCGGCTTGCCGCACTTGCGCCGCACGCGTCTGCTCCGCTCGCACCTCCTCGGCACGGATGGCTTCTGCCTCCGCGGCCCGCTCCCGGGCCTCCCGTTCCCGCGCCCGGGCCTCCGCGGCCGCACGCACCGCTTCCTCCCGCGCTTGCTCCCGTGTCCGGGCCTCCCGTCCCGCGGCCCGCCGCCCGGCGGCTCGCTCGACGGCCCGCTCCGCCGCGCGTGCCAGGCGTGCGTCGGCCCGGGGCTGCGGAGCCTCCGTGGCCTGTCGGAACAGGACCGACAGGGTCAGAAGAGCCACGGCGGCCGAGGCCTGCCAGCCGCAGCGGGGCCGCGCCGGGATCGTGACCGGAGCCGGAGCGAAGGCGGCCCCATCGAAATCGATCCTGTAGGTCCCGAACAGGATACGGTCGCCCTCCCGCAGGCGCTTCTCCCGCTGGGGCACGCCGTTGATGACCGCGGGGCTCTCGCTCTCGAACCACCCGTGGCCGTCACGATAGTCGATGCGGAAATGCCGTCGGATGCCTCGCCGATCCGGAAGCAGCAGATCTGCGGTTCCCACGGAAGCCACCGTCACCGGGTACGATTCGAAGCTGTAGTGGCGCAGCTGCCCGGCGCTGCCGCGGACGTTGAGGCGCAGGCGGAATACCTTGGCTTGAGCCCCTCGCCGTGACGAAGCGATCTGCCGGAGCCAGCGCACCGCCCGGGCGAGCATGACGACAACGATCAGGAGGGCCGCCCCGAGGAAGCTCCAGGCCACGGTCAGGAGGAGCCCTCGGCTGAAGCTCCCTGCAACGCCGCCCGCTACCAGGCCGGTAGCGGGCGGGCTGGTCAGTTCGACGGACTGCTCCGCGGCGGTCGAGGCCGGCATCCCTGCCGGGGGGCTGCTCGGAGGATCGGATGCCCAGGCAGGCACGACCCGGATCAGGCCCGCAAGAATTACGACTGCCAGCACGCGCAGGAGGCCCGGGCGCCGCGGCCGCGAGCGGCCCTCCACATCCTGGCTCACGAGGCCGCTGGGGAGAAGCATACGCGAACCGCTTCGGTCAGGGTCGCCGCCGCGACCCCAATAGGATGGGCGGATTCACCCCCCTCCTTGAGCGGCGGGTGGATCAGACGGCCGAAGGACATCTCCTGTACGGTGCGTGCCCGCCGTTCCAGGTGAGCGATCGGGTGTATCTCCCCCGCCAGGCTCACCTCACCGACCGTGGCGGTTCCGGGCGGAACGGGCTGGTTGATCCGGGCGGAGTACAGGGATAGGCTCAGAGGAAGGTCGATGCCCACTTCGCCGATGTGGATTCCTCCGCCGACGTTCACGTACAGGTCCTGGTCGGAGAAGCGGACCTTGAGATGCTTCTCCAGCACCGCCGCCATTCGGGAGACGCGCCCCGAGTCGATTCGCTCCGAGAAGACTCTGGAGATCCCGCCCTTGGCCGGCACCACCAGGCACTGGATCTCCACCAGCAGGATCCGGGAACCCTCGTACACCGGGGCCACGGCGACTCCCGGGGGGCACTCCTTGTCCCTCGGGGTCAGGAACAGGGCCGCCGGGTTATCGACCTGTTCGAGCCCCTGCTCGCTCATGCGGAAGATGCCGATCTCGTCCACGGAGCCGAAGCGGTTCTTGGCGGAGCGCAGGATCCGGATCCCGCCGGAGCCGGTCTCGAAGTACAGCACCGTGTCGACCATGTGCTCGATGACCTTGGGGCCGGCGATGTAGCCTTCCTTTGTGACGTGGCCGACCAGAAACAGCGCGCAGCCGTGCCCCTTGGCCCACGCCGATAGCTCCTGGCTGCACAGCTTGAGCTGGTTGACCGTACCGGGCACGCTGCCGATGTCTTCCGAGTAGAGGGTCTGCGCGGAATCGACGACGATTGCCACGGGCTTGACGCGCTCGCAGGTAGCCAGCACCGCGGCGAGCTCAGTGGCCGAAAAGACCTCGATGCGCTCGCTCCGGATCCCCAGCCGATCCGCCCGCAGGCGGATCTGCCCGGGTGACTCCTCGCCGGACACGTAGAGGACCCTCCCGCTCGTCTTCACGGCCGCGGCCAGCTGAAGCATCAGCGTCGACTTGCCGATGCCGGGCTCCCCGGCGATCAGGATGGCCGAGCCTTTCATGATACCGCCGCCGAGTACCCGGTTGAGCTCACCGAGCCCCGAGTCCAGGCGCAGAGCTTCTCGGGTTTCCACCGCGCTCAGGGGTATGGAAACCTGCACCTCCCCGGGGACCCTGCCCTTTTCCGGGCTCCGCTCTTCGCTCAGGGTGTTCCAGCTTCCGCACTCGGGACAGCGCCCGAGCCACTTGGGCTCCTGGTGGTCGCAGACCGAGCATACGTACAATGTGGATTTCTTGGCCACTGCGATGGTGTA
>JAFGFV010000638.1 GCA_016930895.1 Spirochaetales bacterium
CATACGCTATCAACGGGTGCCCAACCCCGTCAGGACCGGAAGGTAGCAGCGGTAAGTACCTGCTTTGATGAGATGTATTCGGCTTGGCCGGAGCTAAGGGGCTTTTTTTTCTCAAGTCGGCGGTGGGATTGTCCATGAGTTACGAAGTCACGGCGATACGGAAGCGACCGCAATCCTTCGACGAGCTGGTAGGCCAGGATTTCGTGGTTGCCACGCTCAAGAGCTCGATCCTTCAGGGACGTATCGCTCACGCCTACCTCTTTTCGGGGCCTCGAGGCGTCGGCAAGACCTCTGCGGCCAGGATCCTCGCCAAGGCGTTGAACTGCGAGCGCGGTCCCACCGACACGCCTTGCGGGCAGTGTGCCTCGTGCCAAGCGATCACGCAGGGCAACGCTCTGGACGTGATCGAGATCGACGGCGCCTCGAACACGAGCGTCAACGACGTGCGGGAGATCAAGGACGAGGTCCTCTTCGCTCCCAACAGTTCCCGTTACAAGATCTACATCATCGACGAAGTGCACATGCTTTCCAACAGCGCCTTCAACGCGCTGCTCAAGACCATCGAGGAGCCTCCGCCGTACATCGTCTTCGTCTTTGCCACCACCGAGGTCCACAAGGTCCCGGCCACCATCCGCTCGCGCTGCCAGCAGTTCAACTTCCGCCTGATTTCCACGGAACAGATCGTGACGATGCTTCGGCGCGTGGTGGAGGAGGCAGGCATCCCTGCCGAAGAGGCTGCCCTTCTGTGGGTCGCGAGGGAGGCGACAGGAAGCCTGCGAGACGCATACACCCTCCTCGACCAGGTGTTGTCCTTCTCCCGGACGGAGAGTGGAGCAGGCAAGGACCAAGCGATCACCCTGGAGCGGATCCGAGACAAGCTCGGGCTGATGGGGGTGGAGCAGATCAGTCGCATCGGCACTATTATATCGCATAGAGATAAAAAAGAGATTCTGGAGTACACCGAAGAGGTGCTGGGAGGCGGCGTTTCCATCGAGCAGTTCGTCACGGACCTGACGGACTACTTTCGCAGTCTCCTGTTCCTGAAGTGTGGCATCCAGAAGCCGTCCCTGCTGTCCTTCAGCGCCCAGTCGGTGCCCGCGGAAGTCCTCGACAGCTTCTCCACGGCTCGCCTGGAGAAGGCGGTGGAGCTGCTGCTCGAGCTGTACAGGCGGCTGCGATACTCGCTCGAACCGCGCTTCGACCTGGAGCTGGTGATGTGTCAGCTGGCAAGCCTTCAGGAGCTGATCGAGCCTTCCGAGCTGCTCAGGGAGCTCCGGACCCTCAAGGCGCAGCTGGAGTCGGGAGAAGCCGCGCCGGAGCCGGCAGACCCTTCGGGCGCTTCGATCGGGCCGCCTCAGGAAGGCGGCGGGGGTGCATCCGGCGGGGAGGAGTCACCTTCGCAGCAGGACGAGCATGAGCCGTCGGCTGCGGCCGGCCCGGAGGATCGCTTCGAGGCTCTGGTGGAAGCCGTGCGCAAGGACCGCCTGGCCCTGGCCACCTCTCTGGGGCAGGCGGAGTCCTGGGAGGTGGTGGACGGGGAGCTGCGGCTCAACTTCAAGGAGCGCAGCCGCTTTTCGGGTGAGCAGGTCCTGCGGGAAAAGGACGTCGTGCTGCGGCATGCTCAGAAGCTGTTCGCCGAGGCGGGGGTGTCGCGCATCCGGGTCCAGTACGCGGGTGCGCAGGGCGCCTCGCGCTCGGCCACCGGCGGCAGAAACCAGGTGGAAATCGTGAAGAAGGTCTTCCGCGGGGAGATCGTTCAGGGAGAGTAGCCATGGGAGTCAACCCATTCGATTTGTTGAAGCAGTTCGGCAACATGCAGGAGCGAATGAGCGAGATTCAGGAACGCCTGCGCCGGCTCGCGGTAACCGGCTCCGCGGGGGGCGGGATGGTCGAGATCGAGATGAACGGCCACATGGAGGTCCAGCAGGTCCGGGTGTCGCCGGAGGTCGTGGACCCGGCTGACATCCCCATGCTCCAGGACCTCCTGCGGGCGGCGTTCACCGATGCCATGTTCAAGATCAAGGAGAAGATCCGCGAGGAGGTCTCGAGCCTGACCGGAGGGCTGCCGATTCCGCCGGGTCTGATGGGAATGTAGCGTGACCGCCCTGGACCGGCTCATCGAGACCTTGACCCGTCTGCCCGGCCTGGGAAGAAAGAGCGCTTCCCGGATCGCGTACTATCTGTTGCGGGCCGAGCCGGCGTTCGTGCAATCCTTGATCCGGGACGTGCGCGAGGTCAAGGAGAAGGTGCGCCTCTGCCCGATCTGCGGGAACTACACGGAGGTGGTTCCCTGCGAGATCTGTGCCGACCCGCACCGCGATCGCCGCAGCCTGTGCGTCGTCGAGCAGCCCAAGGACCTGCTGTCAATCGAAAGCACCCGTCAGTATCACGGCCTGTATCACGTGCTGATGGGGGCCATCTCGCCCATCGACGGCGTGGGTCCCGAGGACCTGCGAATCGAGAGCCTGCTCAAGCGCGTTCGGGAGGAGGGGACCCGCGAGGTCATCATCGCTACGAACCCCACGGTCGAGGGGGACACCACCGCGGTATACCTGGCAGGACGCCTCAAGGAAACGGCCGGGTCGGAGGGACCGCCCCGAGTGACGCGCCTGGCCCTGGGCCTGCCGGTCGGCGGCGACCTGGAGTACGCGGACCGGTTGACCCTGGCCCGGGCCCTGGAAGGCCGACGCAACGTCGACTAGCGGGCCGGATCGACCTTCAACCGATCAGCTCTATATCTTGTCGATCAGGATCGAGCACTTGCCCGATGGGATGGGGAGGGTTTTCTTCTTGTCTCCGAGGATGTTGATTGTCAGGTAGTAGAGCTTCTCGGACTCCAGGCGGATCTCCCATCCCCGCCCGCTCTTGTTGCTCAGGATCGAGATGGTGTTGCGCCTGAGGTTCATGTCCTCGATCCCCATGAGCTCCATGTTGGGGACGATCCAGTCCACGGTCTTGCGCGGAAGGCTGATGTACAGCCCCACTACGTTCTCGATCATGAGAGCCACGGTGGACAGCGCCGCGTAGGGCAGAAACATGGGTCGCGGGAAGTGAGGGTGCCTGGGCCAGACCGCAGGTCCTTCCTGGGCGGCGGCGTATGCCTCCCAGAGCGTGCCCTTGAGACCCTCTTCGGTGTGCAGGCCTTCGAGGACGTAGTACAGGTGTTTGACCGAGCACTCCCGGGCCAGCTCGAACTTCCCGTACTTTTCCAGGCCTTTGACGATCATGTACGTGATGAAGGGAAACACCGACCCGTTGAACCCGCCTCCCCTGGGATCGAACGCCGGCTCGCTGGCGGCCAGCGTGGGAAAGGGGTTTTCCAGACCGAAGGTCTCCGGATTGGTCAGGTGACTGATCATGGCCTCCGCCCGGGTCTCGTTGGGGATCTCCGCCAGAAGCGGCCAGAACGAGGCGGCGGTTTTGACCTTGAGCTGCTTCTCATCCTTGGTCAGGTCGTAATACAGGCCATCTTGCTCGTTCCACATGAGCGAGCTGATGCGGGTCTTCAGGGAGAAATACGCCTTCTTGTAGCGGTAGGCGACCTCCTTGTCGTTGAGGATGTCCCCCAGGGCAGACAGGTACAGGGCGTTCAGGGCCATCTGCGCATTGAAGTCCACGTGGTACACGGCCTCTTCCCTCGGAGCGCTGACCATCATGGTGGCCTCCAGGGGAACCGCGAACAGACCGTTCTCCCGCTTGAACTCCTTCTCCAACCAGCTGAAGTGGCGCTCCAGGACCGGCATCACGTCCTTGATGCGCTTCTTTAGCCCGATCTTGTGGTAGATGTTGTGTTCCGCCCAGGCGAACAGGGGCGGCAGGACCCCGGCGGGGTTCGAGCGGCTCAGGATCGCCTTGCCGTTCTTCTCACTGTACTCACCCCTGATGGCCCCATCGTCCTCCTGTTTGGCGTAGAAGTTGTCGAGGACCGAGAACACGGGGAAGATGCGGTTGGAGTACACCAAAAAAAAAGTCGCCATGCAGGCTTCGAACTGGTTGATCCGATCGCTGTTGGGAAGGGCGAAGTAGCGGGACTGCAGACCGTTCTCGGGCGTTCCCCGCTTCCAGGCCTCCTTGAGGCGCTGGAAGGTGAAGTCGTACATGTCGGTGAGATCGTGATCGTAAAAATGTACCCTGGGAAACTCCTTCTTGGACACCTTTCCCCTTTCCAGAGAATGAGTGACTCCTATTGTATCATCAGCGTCTAGGCCGTCAAATTCATTTTGGTCCGATAGGTAACGTGTCGTGAACAATTGCTATCTCTCGCTTGGGTCTGAGTAGGTGACTTTCGTATGACTCGATCCGAATGTCAGGTTCCGGTCTATTTTTCTATCGAAAATATAATTACGGGCCGGTCTCAGGGTCAAGCGAAGCGGTGCCGGCCGGCGGGATTCAGATCCATTCGACCGCGTCGACGGTCCGCTCGCCGCGAACATTCCCGGTGTTCAGGGTGCCTTGCGGCTCGATGAGGACCAGCTCGCACAGCTCCTGTGCGAAGGGTTTGTGCTCGACTCCCTTGGGGACGACGAGCATTTGACCCGCCCGCAAGGTCACGGACCCCTCACGGAAGTCGATCCGCAGGCTTCCCTTGTGTACCAGGAACACCTCGTCGGTCTCGTCGTGCTTGTGCCACACGAAATCCCCCAGGACCTTGGCGACCTTGAAGATGTAGTCGTTCAGCCGGGCGACGGCCTTGGGGCTCCACTGGTCTTCGAACAGCGAAAATTTCTCCTCCAGGTCTACGGGACGGTATTGCATCTCGGCCTCCATCCTTGCCAGCGTTCCGGGTCGTCTGCTATGAGCAGTGTAGCGAGTCAACGGCCCGCCGGGCAACTCCCGCCCGGTGGCCGGGGACCGGCAGGGTGAGTTGCCGGACGCGCCGCTTTGACGCCCCATGGCGATCCGTTGTATCATGGGGATTCGAGATCCATGCTCCAAGGAGTTGCCCTATGAAAGCGCTGAATCGCTGGATTGTCGTCTGGTTGGCCGCCCTGCTGGCCGTGTCCGGGGCGAGCGTGTTCGCCACTGGACAGCAGGAACCGGGGCCCACGGCCGAGACGGTCGAGGTGGTCAAAGTCGGCGGGGTATACCCCATGACCGGTCCCTTCGCCCCGTTCGGCATCGGGGACAAGCAGGCGATCGAGCTGGCCGTGGAAGAGATCAACGAAAACGGCGGAATCAAGTCCCTTGGGGGAGCCAAGATCGAAATGATCTTTGCCGACTCGGAGGGCGATCCCAAGGTCGCCATGACTGCCGCCGAGCGGCTCATCGTCAAGGATGGCGTGACTGCGATCCTGGGCAGCGTCCTGTCCGGCACCACGGCCTCGATAGCACCGGTGTGCGAACGCTACCAGACCCCCATGGTCAACGAGGGCTCCACCTCGATTACCTTGACCCAGAACAACTGGAAGTACTTTTTCCGCACCACCCCTCACGATGGCTTGTACTGCGAGGCGATGTTCGATTTCCTGAAGGAGATCGCTGCCAAGAGCGGCGAAAGGGTCAAGACCATCGGTCTGATGTACGAGAATACCCTGTTCGGAAAGACCGCCGGGGACGTGTGGAAGGCCGAGGCGGCGGACTACGGGTTCAGCATCGTGGCCGACATCTCCTACTCCGCGCAGTCCGTGGATCTGTCCTCCGAGATCCTCAATCTCAAGAGGGCAGCCCCGGACGTGATCTTCCTGGCCTCCTACACCCAGGACGCCATCCTGATCACCAAGACCCGGCAGTCCCTGAACTGCAACGCCAAGCTGGTGGTCGGCATCAACGGAGGGCAGATTGTGCCCTCCTACATCGAGGCGCTCGGTCCCCTTGCCAACTTCGTGTCTGCGGAAGCCCGGTGGAGTCCGGACATCAACAAGGAGATTGCCCAGAAGGTCAACGCCAAGTATCGGGAGCGCTACGGGACCAACATGGACGGGCACAACGCCCGGGCGCACACGGCGCTGCTGACCCTGTACTATGCGCTGGAAGAGGCAGGCTCCACGGACAAGGAGAAGCTGAGAGAGGCCCTTGCGGGCATCTATGTGCCGCCCGAGAAGATCATCATGACCTGGAAAGGCGTGCGCTTCGACGAGACCGGGCAGAACGTGTTGGGGACTCCGTGTATCGTCCAGATCCAAGATGGAGAGTTCCGGACCGTGTACCCGTACGACATCGCGTCATCGGAGATCGTATTCCCCGTGGCGCCCTGGTCGGAGAGAACGGACATCCGATAGGGGGCGCACAGCACGCGGGCGGAGCACGCCGCTGCCGGGGATGACAGGAGGAAGACCATCGTCCAGGCGTTGATCACCGGGATCCTGCTGGGGGGCGTCTACTCACTCATTGCCGCGGGGCTGAGCCTGATTTGGGGCGTCATGCGCGTCATCAACTGGGCCCACGGCGCCATGGTCATGCTGGCCATGTACTTCACCTATTTCCTGTACCGCTTCTTCGGCATGGACCCTCTGCTCGCGCTTCCCTTCGTGGCGGTGCTGATGTTCGGGCTCGGTTACGCCCTGCAGGTGGTCCTGATCGAGCGGACCCTGGACAGCCCCTGGATCAGCCGCCTCTGCGCCACCTTTGGACTCATGATGCTCCTGGAGAGCCTGGCGCTGCTGTTGTGGTCCTCTGACTGGAAGGCGGTACCCACGGCCTACGGGAATTGGACCTTCTACATCGGGGAACTGGCCATCTCCTTCCCGCGCTTCGTGGCGTTCCTCCTGGCCCTCGTGATTGGGTGGGTCCTGCACCTCTTCCTGAACCGCACCGAGATCGGCCGGGCGATCAAGGCCACCGCGCAGGACCGTGAGGCCGCCTCGCTCATGGGGATCAACATCAAGAACATCTACCGGATCACTTTCGGCCTGGGTCTGGCCATCACGGGAGTCGCCGGGGCCTCACTGATGAGCTTCCACTATGTGTTTCCCAAGGTTGGGTTCCCCTTCGCCCTCACTGCCTACATCGTGTGCGTGCTGGGGGGTCTGGGCAAGCTCCAGGGAGCGATCCTCGGAGGCCTGATCATCGGCGTGGCCCAGACTCTCGGGGCCTACTTCATCGCGCCGGAGTACAAGATGGTGGTTTCTTTCGTGATCTTCCTCGCTGTTCTCTACCTCAAGCCCGGCGGGCTGTTCGGCGGCGTGACCGAGTGAACGAGGCAACGAGCGGGCGAAAGACCCTGCCCCGGCTTCTGCTCGCTGCCGGGGTCCTCGCGGTGCTGGTGCTCGTCCCGCTGTTCATTCGGGACCCCTATCTGCTGGACATCGCCATCACCGTGCTGCTGTTCGCCTATCTGGGCAACGCCTGGAACATCATGGGCGGGTACTGCGGCCAGGCTTCCCTCGGTCACGCCGCCTACTACGGGATCGGGGCGTATGCCTCGACCGTGCTCATGGTCAAGCTCGGTCTTTCCCCGTGGCTGGGGATGTTTGCCGGCGTGATCCTCTCCGCGGGGCTCTCCATGGTGCTGGGCTACCCCTCGCTGCGCATGCGCGGCCCGTATTTCGTGTTCTTTACCATCGGCTTTGCCGAGGCCCTGCGCATCCTCTTCCTGACATGGGACTGGATCGAGGGCGCCAGCGGCCTGATCATCCCCTTCCAGGCCAACCCGGCGCGGTTCATGTTCTCCGGCAAGACTCCCTACTACTACATCATCCTGGCGATGCTCGTGCTGGGCATGCTGCTCACCTTCCTGATCGAGCGGGCCAGGATCGGGCGGTACTTCGTGGCCATCCGCGAGGACGAGACCATGGCGGAGGCGCTGGGCATCCACACCTCCCTCTACAAGACCATGGCTCTCGCCATCTCCGCGGCCTTGATGGCGCTGGGGGGTACCTTCTATGCCCAGTACGTGCTGTTCATCCATCCCGACAACCTGATGAGCCTGGAGAATTCGGTCATCTTCATGCTCATCGTCATCGTCGGGGGCCGAGGCACCCTGTACGGGCCCCTGATCGGGGCAGCGATTCTGATGCCGCTGTGGGAATACTTCCGGGCCACCTTTGGGGGACGGTTGGCAGGTCTCGGGGTGATCTTCGCGGGCGCGGTGATCCTGATCATCGGCACCACCGCGCCCAACGGTTTCCTCGGTGTGTTGGGCAGGATCCGGGAACGGACCCGGGCCCGCAAGGTCCAGGGGCGGCAGGAGGGATAGGCAGGTGGAGGGTCCGATCCTGGAGGCACGGGGGGTCACCAAGAGCTTCGGGGGCCTGAAGGCCGTACAGAACGTGTCATTCTCCATCATGCCCGGGGAGTTCGTCGGGCTGATCGGTCCGAACGGCGCGGGAAAGACCACCCTGTTCAACCTGGTTGCCGGGTTCTACAAGGCCGACCAGGGCAGGATCCTGCTCGAGGGAAGAGACATCACCGGCCTGAAGCCGTACAAGATCTGCCGGCTCGGCATCGGCCGCACCTTCCAGGTGGTCCGTCCCCTGCCGAACCTGACCGTGCTCGAAAACATCGTCACCGCGGCCCTCTTGCATCATCGAGACTACCGCGAGGCCCGTGAGGTCGCGCTTGGGGTGGCCGAACGGGCGGGTCTCGGCACCCGGCTGGAAAAACGAGCCGGAGGGGTCCCGATCCCGGACAAGAAACGGCTGAGCTTTGCCCAGGCCCTGGCCACTGGGGCCAAGGTCCTCCTCCTGGACGAGGTGATGGCCGGCCTCAACCCCACGGAGATCGACGAATTCTTGAGGATTCTGCGGGAGGTGGCGTCGGGGGGCCTGACCATCCTCATGGTCGAGCACATCATGAGGGCGGTGATGAGCGTGGCCGGCAGGGTGCTGGTGCTGGACCACGGGGAGCTGATCTGTGAAGGAAAGCCGGAGGAGGTGGCCCAGGACGAGCGTGTCATTAAGGCGTATCTCGGGGAGCGGTACCGCTATCAGCGGCCGGGGTAGCCGGGTGGCGGAGGAAACAGGCGGATGTTGAGGGTCGACGCGGTCAACGTGTTCTACGGAGAGACCCAGGTGCTGTGGGAGGTCTCCCTCGAGTGCAGGGAGGGGGAGATCCTGGCCGTGGTCGGTCCGAACGGGGCCGGCAAGACGACCCTGATGCGGGTGCTCACGGGGTTGCTCCATCCCAGGGGCGGTAGGATCGGGTTCCGAGGCAGCCGGATCGACCAGCTGCCCCCGCACGAGATCGTGAGGCTCGGGATCGCCATGGTTCCCGAGGGCCGCCGGCTGTTCCCCAAGCTTACCGTCCTGGAGAATCTGCAGGTGGGCAACTATCTGCGGCAAAACCGGGCGCATCGGGGGTCGTTTCTCGAGGAGGTTTTCTCCCTGTTTCCCCGGCTCTACGAGCGGCGCAGCCAGCTCGCCCAGACCCTGTCGGGGGGCGAGAGCCAGATGCTCGCGGTGGGACGGGCCCTGATGTCCAACCCGCAGCTGCTGGCCATGGACGAGCCCTCTCTGGGTCTGGCGCCCAACCTGGTGGATGCCCTCTTCGATACCGTAAGAAAGCTCAACGCCCAGGGCCGGACGATCCTCATCGTGGAGCAGCACGTCTCTCAAGCCCTGGAGATTGCCGATCGTGCCTATCTCCTGGAGAACGGCTCCGTGGCCCTCGAGGGCAGCGGCGCCGGGATGCTGGGTGACGAGCACGTCAAGAAGGCATACCTGGGCCTGTAGGCCCCGGAGTGCGGGCCCCGGGGAGGGGAGAGAGAGATGAAGAGCGTCAGACTGCAGGAGCTGAAGTGGCCTGAGGTCGAGCACTACCTGGGCCTGGACAACCGGATCGTCTTGCCGGTAGGTAGCACGGAGCAGCACGGCCGCTGGCTGCCCCTGGGGACCGACACCCTGGTGGCAATCTGCCTGGCCGAGGAGGCGGCCCGCCGGGCGGGAGCGCTGGTGGCCCCGCCGATGTGGTTCGGCTGGACCCCGCACCATCTGGCCCTGCCCGGGACGATCAGCATCCGGGCGGAGGTGCTGATCGAGCTTCTCTACGACGCCGTGGAGTCGCTGGCCAAGCACGGCTTCCGCTGCTTTGTGGTGCTGAACGGGCACCGGATCGTGAACCTGAGCTGGATGCAGATTGCAGCCGAGCGTGCCCAGCGCAAGCTGGGGGTGCGCGTCGTGATCTTCGACCCGGCGTACATGAGCAAGGAGCTCGCCGGAGAGCTCAAGCTCGGCGCGGTCGGTCACGCCGAGGAGGTCGAGGGCTCCCACATGATGCACAGCTTTCCCGAGCTGGTGGACAAGGGCGAAGCCCGCGACTACGCCCCCGAGGACCCCCCCCTGTACCACATCGATCCGAGGGATCCCCGGGACACTCTCTGCTATGTCCCCGGCAGGGAGGAGGGGGTCAAGCGGATTGCCGAGATCGCCGGCGGGACCGTGGGCAGGCCTTCTCTCGCCTCGGCGGACACGGGCAAGCGCTACCACGAGCACCTGGTCGGGAGGCTCGTGGAGGTCTTGGAGCAGCTGCGTAGCGGGTAGGGCGGCGCAGCGAAGGGTATCGCGGTTGTAGCAGCCGCCCTACGGTCGCCTACTGAACATAGGGCGCGCGGGGCCCCTTGCACCCAGTCGGGCGGAGAAGAGCCCAGGCGCTGTGCATGCTGCTCCCGGCTCGGCGGCGCCTTCTGAGCGGTCTGGCCAGGCTTACTGTTGCCCTGTCGCAGCTCGGACGGTGAAGTCGTTTACGCCTCTCTGTTACCCCTGTTCCATGCTTGGGTCGCGCCTAGGAATTCCGAACTCGATCCGAAAGGAAAGCTTCGGGGTCTACCGCTGCGGCCGGAACTGCCATTCCAGCTTGGGATAACCTGCAAGAAGAGTATTGACAAATTCCCCGTTAAATATATAATCAGACAAATGGTTTGACTGTACTCATCGCCAGAATGCAGCCACGCGAATTGCGATGAGCACCGAAGGGATTGGAGCAGATGACCAAGAAGATGGATGCATCAACGGTTGAGGCCGCGAAGCTGGCCATCGAGGGCGGGCAACCTGTTCGAAGC
>JAFGFV010000126.1 GCA_016930895.1 Spirochaetales bacterium
CCGGCACGACACCACCATGCGCCTCCAGGACAGCCCGGCCCTGGCGGCGGTGTTCCGGAAATGGGTGGGCGCGCAGCCCACGGTGCTGGGCCGGATGCTGCGCCCGTAAGAGGGCACGGGTCGTTCCGGCCTCCGCAGCGCGACGGGACCCTCAGGGCTCGGCCCACTCGGAGGCCACGTCCTCGAAGCGCTCGCGCAGGGCCTTGCGGAAGGCCGGGGCGTTGACCCCGAGCAGGTGGGCGGCCTGCTCCTTGTTGCCCTCGGCGGCCCGCAGGGCCTTGCGGAAGAACTCCCGCTCCACCTGGTAGAGAAGCGCCCTGAGGTTGAGCCCCTCGTCGGGAAGCTCGGCGGAGATCTCGGGGACGACCGGCGTGCGGTGGAAGTGGGCCTGGATGGCCGGCGGCAGAAGCTGCGGGGTGATCGTGCCGGAGTTGGCCATGGCGCACATCGAGATGATCGAGTTGCGCAGCTCCCGGATGTTCCCGGGCCACGGGTACTCCATCAGGTAGCCCATCGCATCCTCCCCGATGCCCTTGTCTTCCTTGTACTGGAGGTTCCAGCGCCCCAGGAAGGCCTGCACGAGGATCGGGATGTCGGTGCGCCGCTCCCGCAGCGCGGGCAGTCGCAGGGTGACCTGGTTGAGGCGTTCGTACAGGTCGCGGCGAAAGCGGCCTTCCGCGATCAGCTTCTCCAGGTCCTGGTTGGTGGCCGCCAGGATGCGCACGTCGACCGCCACCTCCCGATCGGCCCCCACGGGGACCAGGGTCCTGCTCTCCAGGACACGCAGCAGCTTGGGCTGGATCTCCAAGGGCAGGTCCCCGATCTCATCCAGGAGGATGGTCCCCCCGGCGGCGGAGCGGAACTTGCCCGGCCGGTCGCGGTCGGCCCCGGTGAACGCCCCCTTGAGATGCCCGAACAGCTCGCTCTCCGCCAGGGAGGCCCCCACGGCGGCGCAGTTCACCGAGGCATAGGGCTTTCCGGCCCGGGCGCTTTGCTCGTGGATAAAGCGGGCCACCAGCTCCTTCCCGGTGCCGGTCTCGCCGCGGATCAGGACCGAGACGTCGTAAGCGGCCACCCGGTGGGCGGCCTCCAGGACGGCGCGGAACTCGGGATCCTGTCCGATGATCCGCTCGCCCTGCTCCAGGGTGACCCAGAGGGCCTGCGCTTCCGGCTGCCCGGACTCCGGGGGTCCGGGCTCGGCGGCTTCCCGGCCGCGAGCAGGCCGCAGCCTCACCTCCGGCAGGGCCTCGCTCTCCAGGTCCACCTCCCTGACCTTGTACGCCCCGCCGGCAAAGCGCGGAGGGATCCCCTGCAGCAGCGTGGCCCGCAGCTCCCGGCTCTTGGCCAGGAGGAACCAGGCGGTCTGCATCTGGGGAGTCCCCGGATCCAGGAGCACGAAGTACGAGCACTGCCGGGCGGAGAGGCTGCCCACGACCTGGTCGACCCGCGCCTTGAGCTTCGAGAGGATCTCCACATAGTCGATCGGTGAGTCGAGATCGACGGTGACGAACTCGAAGCGGCAGCCCTGCTGGAGCCCCCCGGCGGCCTCGGCCACCATGTTGGCCCGCTCGAGGTACTGGGAGCCGGTGCAGAACAGGTACGCGAGGTCGTACTGCCGTGCCTGCAGGAGCGACAGCAGGGGTCCGTGCTCGTCCCCCGTCTCCACGTACGGATCACGGTTGCCGACAAACGAAAGTAGCACGCGCGTCTCGGGCATACACAGAGTATAGGCCCCCCGTCTTGCGCTATCAATCAAACAGCCATCCATGCTGGAGCCTCCGCGGCCTCGAATCCGCCCCCGCCCGGCCGTGCGGCCGGCCTGTCCACGAGGTAGCAAGCCACGTGCCAGGGTGCACGGCCGGCGGCCGGGTTCCGAAGGGCCGTCTGCACTCCGTCTCCACCCCGCCTCGACACGGCCTCCCCCCTCGCGCGGAACCGCCGTTTCGCCCACGAGCGAACTTCGGTTACCGCGGGAGAGGGCAGGAGCCCATCGGTGCGGGCGGAGCGGCCGCCTCCCCGGGAACCGTCAGGATTCCAGGGAACCGTCAGGCTCCCGGCGCCCAGCGCGGCCCCTCCGTCTGGCACGCTTCCTGCTTCTTGGGTCCCGGGACAGGAGGAGCGATGTACGCGCATCGACTTCGAGACGACTCTCCTCGAGCAGCCATGGGCGGGCGGGTGCGCATCACTTACACGAACGCCTACGGAGAGAGCTCGATCCGGGTGGTCGAGCCGGAGCGCATCTACCCCGGCCGCAACGGCTTCACCTATCTCCGGGCCTTCTGCCATCTCCGCGGAGAGACGCGGACCTTCCGCTTCGACCGCATCGGCTCCTGGGAGCCGATCGGGTCCGCCTCTCCGCCGGGCCCGGCGGGACCGCTCCCGCGGCCCGTCGCGAGTCGGGTCCGGCCCGCGCCGAAAGCCGTCCGCCGGAGCCCTCCCCCGCCGGTGGCCCGCCAAAGACACCCCCTGCGCGTCCTGCTGGTGGTCGGAGGCATCGTCGCTGCCGGGAGGTTCGTCTTCGGAGGCGGCAGCGCCACCGAGGGGCACCTGCCGTCCACGCCGCCACCCGCCCCGCCGGCCGCGTCCACGGAACGGGGGCAGGCGCAAGTTGCCATCCCGCAGAAAGGGCGGCCACAGCCCGAGCGGCCCGGGCCGCAACCCGCGCCGCCCCGGCGCCTGTCCTATCGCGGGGTCGACATCGTGGCCACCGGGAGCGGCCAGGGAGCGGCCTACAGCGCACCGGCCTGGGGCCTCACCGCCGGGAGCCTCCGCGGCCTGCACCTGCAGCTCAACGCCCTGCTGTTCCGCCGCGCCACGGCCATCGCGGACCCGGCGCTGGAACGGCTGTACGCCGATGCCGACACGGACCGCGACGGCTATCTCTGCTGGAAGGAGATCCGGGACTTCCAGCGGCTGCTCACCCTCCGCTATCGCTACCTCCACAACAGCGCGGCCCTGCGTCCCGACCAGTTCCTCTCCCAAGGCGGCGGGGACTGCGAGGACTGGGCCCTCCTGAGCTGCGGGCTGCTGCGGTACTGGGGGTGGGAGTCCTACGTGGGGGGGTTCTTTCCCCCCGAGGGCGGGGACGGGCACGCGATGTGCCTGGTGCGCTGGGCGGAGCCGCCCCGGGGGTTCGACTGCCTCAGGGTGGCGGACGGGGTGTCCACCTGGGACGGGCAGGACGTGCGACCGGGATACTACGTGCCGGTGGACTATGAGCTGGTGGGGGGGACCTCCAACGCCATCCGTCCCGGCTGGAGCCTGCGGCACTTCTACACCCCGGAGGCGATCTACGGGGCGCAGATGTAGCGGGGCTACCGCAGGCCTCAGCCCGCCCTGGCCAGGTATCGGTGCCGGGTGAGCCGGAGGCGCTGGTAGGCGGCCGCCGGCGCGGGTTCCCACAGACCGAGGGTTTCGGTGAAGAAGCGGCGGCTCACCGTCTGGCCCGGGAGAAAGCCGCGGGGCAGCTCGAGGCGCGGGGTTCCGTGAGCGACCACCCGCCGCAGGTTGGTCTTGAGGGCCTTGCGGGCCTTCCCGGACAGCCGCGGGTAGGCCTTTTCCATGAGGGCGGCCCCGGCGTCGACCTCGCCGCTCAAGACACGGACCGCCGCCTCGACGCACTGGAAATAGGGACTCGAGGGCAGGCGTTTGCGGCAGATGCGCACGTGCGCCAGCGCCTTAGGAAAGTCCCGGTAGTACAAATGCAGAAGCGCGAGCCTCTGGTTGAGAAGCGGGCTGTCCGGGTTCCAGTGCAGGGCCTCGGTGAGCTCCGCGAGGGCCTCCCGGGGCTTGCAGCGGCTCAGGGGCCGGTACGGGGACAGCCGGCGCAGGTAGCGGTAGATGGCCACCGCCACGACCAGGGCGCAGATGTCGACGAGAACGGCGAGAGGGAAGAGCCCCAGGTCGAGCAGGAAGTTGTACAGCCCGTGGAAGAGGGCGGCAGGCAGCACCGCCGCCAGGATGGCCTTGTACTCCTCACGGAGCTTCCGGCCCCGGCTCTGATAGACCACGGCCCCGTAGATGTACCCCCACATGGAGGCGTACACCAGGTGCCCGGTCGTGGAGAGTACCGCCCGGATCGGCAGGACCTGCACCCCGAAGGCCGCGCCGTAGATGACGTTCTCCGCCGTGGCGAAGGCCAGCGCCACCGCAGCCCCCTGGAGGACCCCGTCGATGGGCTCCTTGATGGACTTGAGCCGGCTGCTCAGGAACAGGAAGGTCAAGAACTTGGCGAACTCCTCCACCGGCCCGGTGATGAACAGCTCGTCGATGAAGGCGAACACCCAGCCCCCGACCAGATAGTTCCCCCAGACGGCGTAGGAGAGGAAATACAGTACCCGGGTCGGGATCAGGCTGAGGAAACCGACCAGGAAGAAGGTCAGCAACACGGCCTGGCTGCCCTTGTCCCTGCGGTGCGGGTCGAGCCGGGTGACGACCCAGAACCAGGCCGCCCCGATGAGAAGACTCAAGACGAAGCTGAGAGCCACCATGGTCAACTATACCTCCTCCCGCACGCGGTTTCACGCCGGCCCATCCGGAGGTAGAAGCAATCGCCGTGCCACCGAGGGGCGTGGCTGCCCCGCGGGTGCCCGGCGCAAAGGCGCCGCCCATACGGGCCGCAGGCCGATGGGGCGGCGGGGACCAGCGGAACCCGGCGCAGCGGCGGAACCGCGGTTGGGGGGCGGCGCAACCGCAGTTCCGGGCCGCGGCCCGGCAAAATCGGTGCATGAAAAGGGTGCGCGGTGCGATAATCTATACAGTGACCAAGCCATGATCGCGGACCTGGAACCCAAGCTCCAGCGACTCACCCGTCTGGTCG
Source organism: Spirochaetales bacterium (assembly GCA_016930895.1). The sequence continues at coordinate 4,820 of JAFGFV010000126.1, forward strand.
GCACCGACGAGGGCTTCTACATCCTGGCCCTGCACGCCTTCGTGGAGTACTTCCTGCGCTACGAGAAGCGCTACGGCGAGGGGCCGACCTTCCCGCAGCTGACCTGGATCTTCCGGGAGGAGCTCCTCAGCGACAACGGGGAGCGGTTCATCGACGGCCTGCACTGCCTGCGGGGCCTGGGCCAGCAGCACGTCCTGACCAACAAGGTGCGCCACGCCTTCGAGATGATGGATCCCGGCGAGGCGGCGGCGGCGACCCACCTCTTCGTAACCTTCTGCAGGCTGGCGGGCATCGACTCCTTCAACGAGGTGCACCTCCTGCGGCGGAGCCTGGAGATCTGGAGCGAGCGCACCTCCCTGATGGAGGCCGCCGGGGTCATCCGCTCCATGCAGGAGGAGATCCGCAGGCTGCGCGACCGGGCCAAGGACCTGCTCCGGCAGCGCCGGGAGTACGAGGAGCTCAAGGAGCGGCTGGCAGAGCACGAGAGCCGCCTGGCCGCCTCGGACCGGGAGATCCGCAAGGCCCGGGAGAGCGAACTGCATCGCAGGGAGCGGCTGGACCGGCTGCGGGGAGAGCGAAACGCCCTGATCCAGGAGCGCAACGAGCTCCTGGCGCGCATGGAGCGCTACCAAGAGCTGGAGCGGTACCTACAGTACCTGGGGCGGCTGTCCGTCTTCACCCGGACCCGCATGGACTACGAGCAGTCCATCTCCCAGCTCACCCCGGAGCAGGAGCAGATCGTCTCTTCGGTCAACCCGGCAAAGAGCCAGCTCATCCGCGGCGGGGCGGGGACCGGCAAGTCCCTGGTGCTGATCGAGTGCCTGCGGCGCAGCCTGCTGCAGGGGGAGCTGCCCCTGGGGCAGAGCGCCCCGGTGGTGCTGGTCACCTTTACCCGGGCCCTGGTGCGCTACAGCCGCTACATCGCCGAGCTCAAGTCCATGCAGATCCCCCTGGAGATCATCTGCACGGCCGACCGCCTCCTGTTCCGCAAGCTCCAAAAGGTGTGCCCGGAGGCGCGCTACGACTTCGAGCTCTTGGAGAGGTGGCTCACGGCGCAGAACACGCCGGGGTTTCTCTCCCGGGAGGAGCTGGCCAGCGAGCTGGAGAACTTCCTCTTCGCCGAGGGCATCAGCGAGCGGGAGTACCTCGAGGAGCTCGTCCCGCGCACCGGGATGCGCCGGCGGCTTTCGCGGCTGCAGCGCCAGGCGGTATGGCGCATCCGGCAGAAGCTGGTCGACCACATGGAGTCCACGCGCGTCTACACCCGCGACTACGGCCGCCTCAAGCTCCTCGAGTACCTCAAGGGGCACCCGGAGGACCGGGAGATCCGCGACATCGGGGTGCTGTTCCTGGACGAGGTGCAGGACCTGAGCCCGGTGGCGCTACGGGCGCTGCGGGAGCTGACCCGGGGGGCCATGATCATGGCCGGGGATGCGGGGCAAAGCATCTACAGCCACCGCTCGCCCTTCCCCCGTAGCGGCATCTCCCTGCGGGGCTCCACGCGGATCCTCAAGACCAACTTCCGCAACACGGTGCAGGTCTACAGCCTGGCCGAAGACTTCCGGCGGCGTTCCCTGGCGCGCCGCGCCCCCGGCGCGGAGAGGGGGCGGGAGGAGGCGGGGCGGGAGGAGACGCCGCAGGGCGAGGAGGGCCGGAACCAGGAGGTGAGGCGGGACGGGGCACCGCGGGACGAAGAGGCCCGAGAGGAGGCCCGGCCGTTCCCCTTCCGGGAAGGCCCGGTGCCGGAGCTGTACACCGGCTCGAGCGC
>JAFGFV010000127.1 GCA_016930895.1 Spirochaetales bacterium
AAGCCCATGGTCTCCCGGACCTTGGCCTCCAGCTCCTTGCGCCCCTGGCGGATTTCCTCGGGGAACAGCAGGGTGGTCAGGGCCGGCTTTGTTTGAAAGAGCTCCAGGTGGCTGGTGATCACCGCCTCGAGAGCCCCCAGGGCCCCCAGGGAACCCGGGTGCCGCGCCTGCACGTCCTCGAAGAGCTGACGGCGCACCCCCTCGAAGTACACCAGGATCCCGAGCAGGATTTCGGCCTTGCTCCCGAAGTGTCGATAGAAGGCCGGCTCGCTGATCCCCAGGGCAGGAGCCAGGTTGCGGTAGGTGAGCTTCTCGATGCCCCGCTCGGCGATGAGCTGGAGGGCGTGCTCGATGATCTCCTTCTGCCGTCCGGTGAACTCGGCCACCAACCTTGGTTCCTCCTGCGCGATCCGCCAGTTCTGCTCAACCCTGGGGTTTGTGAACGTTAATTAACATACCCAGCCGACGCGCAAGAGTCAAGCTCGTGCAGGGCGCACACTGCGCCCTGGTGCCCTTCGGTATGAAGGACCCACCCGCACGCACCCGCAGGCTATCAATTACTTTACGGAAATGCTAAGGTATACCGCCGCAGCGCTGGGCGGCGGGCGTGTGAATCCTGAACGCTGCGCAGGAGGGTGGAGATGGTCGAAGCGGATGTCTTGGGGCGGCTCATCGCGGCTTCGGAGGACCTCACCGATCACGGAATGCTGAACCTGCAGAAGCTCCTCGAAGCCCTGGTCTTTGCGCTGGTGCGGGTCCAGGCGCGTCGGCATCGGCGGCAGGGCGACCCGGCCGAACGGATCGGCGAAATCGATCGCCTGATCCGCGGGCTGCCCCCGGAGGCCGTCTCTCCGGAGTTGCTCGGCCTGCTCGAGCGCGCCGTGCGGCGCTACGGCTCGGAGGCCGAGGGGGATTTGACCTACCTCGAAGCGCCGAACGTGTTCGTCTGCCGCGGCTGCGGACACGCGGCGGTGGGGGCGGCGCCCCCGACCTGTCCGGAGTGCGGCGAGGCCTACGGGGTCTTCCGGCGCTTCCAGGGCATGTTCAACGGCGACAACGCCGCGCCCGAGGACCCGGCGGCCCTGATCGAGCAGCTCGAGGCGAACGCCCGCCAGCTGGAGAGCCTGGTGGAAGGCCTGCAGGAGGCCGACTGCGTTCGGCGGCCTCTGACCGGGCGGTGGAGCATGCGGGATCAGGTGAGGCATTTCCTCGACGCCCAGGCCGTGCTGATCGGCCGCGTGGCCCTGATCCTGACGCAGGAGGAGCCGGTGCTGAACACGGCGGCCCCCTACGAGACCGCCACCGAAAGCGGCGGCCGTCCGGCCCTGACCCGCGAAATCCTGGCGCGCTACCTGAGCGACCGCAGCTCGCTGACGCAGCGGCTCCGCGGGCTGGGCCTTCGCGATCTCTGGAAGTGCGGGCGCCACGAAGACTTCGGCCTGGTCAGCATCATGCACCAGGTAAAGTACTTCGCGCAACACGAGCAGGCCCACCTGGGAACCGTCGCTGAGCTGAGCAGGATCCTGCGCGGCTGATCCGCTCCAGCCCAGGCGATCAGCCGCACGGTCAGGGCTTTGACGCTCTCGGTGGCTCATCGTAGAGAGGGACGGGCAGGCGGGTCACCCGCGCGTTGGCTCTGCGCCGCAACGATCCGCCGCCCGCAGCATGGCCTGCAGGCTGAGCTCCACGTCTTGCTCGGTCGTGGCCCAGGAACTTACGCTGATCCGCATAGCCGTTTTGCCCTGCCAGACCGTGCCGCCGCACCAGCACGTGCCTTCCCGCTGCAGCTCCGCGATGACCCGTTCGGTCATGGCCGGCTCACCGAACGACACCAGTACCTGGTTCAGGACCACCTCATTCAGAACGGGATAGCCGGCCTTACGCAGCCCTTCGGCAAATCGCGCGGCATGTCGGCAGGCCCGTTCGATCAACGCGGTCACACCCGCGCGGCCCAGGGTGCGCAGCGCCGCCCACACCTCCACGCCCCGAGCACGTCGAGACAGCTCGGGGGTGAAGTCGGAGGGATTGCGCTCTTGGCTGGCGGTGGGCAGGTACTCCGCGGCAACGGCCATGGCCGCCTGCAGGGCGAGCGGCTCGCGCACGATAGCTATTCCGCAGTCGTACGGAACGTTCAGCCACTTGTGGGCATCGGTGGCCCAGGAGTCCGCTTCGGCCATCCCCTCCACCAGGTTTCCGAGGCGAGTCGAAGCCGCTGCCCACAGCCCGAAGGCGCCGTCCACGTGCACCCACACGTTGTAGCCCCGGACGCGCGCACAGATCTCCCCGATGGGATCGAAAGCCCCGGTGTTGACGTTGCCAGCCTGGGCACAAACGATGGTCGGCCCGGCAAGCTCGGGCAGCTTGTCGGCCCGCATCCTGCCCTGGGAGTCCACCGGAACCCGCGTCAGCCGTTCCCGGCCCAGACCCAGCAGCCCGATGGACTTGAAGAGGGTGGGATGGGCCTCCTCGCTGACGATGACGGCAATCGGCGGGGCTCCGAAAAGACCGGCTGCCTCCACGTTCCAGCCAACCCGGCAAAGCACCGCGTGGCGGGCCGCTGCCAGGCCACTGAAGTTGGCCATGGTCGCCCCAGTCACGAAACCCCCGCCGCAGCCCCGCGGCAGCCCCAAGAGCTGCAGTAGCCAGTCCAGGGCAACCCGCTCCAGCACCGCCGTGGCCGGCGCGACCCGGTGAAGGCAGCTGTTCTGATCCCACGCGCCGGCCAGCCAGTTGGCCGCCAGCGTCGCGGGGTGAGCGCCTCCGATCACGAAACCGAAGAAGCGCGGGCCCGCAGTGGCCAGCGTCGCCGGCGACACCACTTCATCGAGAATGCGCAGCACCTCCTCCGGGTCCGAGCGGCCCTCCGGCAGCGGCTCCGCCAGCCTTCCCAATCCAGCCAGCGCTTCGGGTCCCGGTGCTACGGCACGCCCTGGCAGTCCCTCCAGGTAGCGAATCGCCCGCCGTGCCGCGGACTCCAAGAGCTCCTTCACTGTGCCCTCCTGTCCCTGCGCTTTCTCGCCGGGGTCTCGGCGCTGCCGGCAGGCCAAGCGGCGCCACCGTCCATCCGCCGCCCCCTGGAGCGTGACGGCTGTCCCCCGCCGCCAGGTTGTCCGACCAAGACGCGAAGGCGACGGAGTTCCCGTCGCTGGACATGCTGCTGTGCGGTTCGCATCTCGTGGTATACCACAGGCGCAGGCGTTTGTCGACTATTTCGATAAGGCTTGTGTCCCGCGGTGAGCGCTATCGGCGCAGCAGCGGGAGCACGTGCTCCGGCGACAGGAGGGAGATCTCCTCGGAGCGTTCCAGGAACGGCTGAAGGTCCGCTGCGGCGCGGTTCCAGTCGATCCCGGCGAGCCGGGCCTCGAGAAGCCCGCGCCAGTCCGCGACTTCGGCATCGCTGAGCTCCATCCCTGTCTGGGCGAGGGAAGCCCGAAGGAGAGGCAGGTTCGGTTCCGGCCAGGATGGGTCGCTCAGGTACCACAATAGATCGTAGAGGTCGCGGCCCTTCAGGCAGGGGCGGTGGATCAGGGCATGGAGCTTGGCGGCCAGCAGGCTGGCTTTGTCGTAGTGCAGGAGGTTCAACAGGACGTGGCGGCGAACGAGCGAGGTCTCGGTCGCCGCGCCTACGGGCGGCCTGGTGTCGACTTCGACCTTGATGGAGATCTTCTGCCCACGATGCGGCGAGAGCTCCAGCTCGAAGAGAAGCCCAGGGAAGCCGACGAAGGCGGACTGCACCGTCGCCTCGGGCCGGTGGCGCAGCTCGACGAGGTAGGCTTCGGCTTCGAACGCCTTCCTGACCCGGTCGATCCGGCGCGCGAACCCCTCCCGCAAGCTTTCCGGAGGCTGCGGGCCGCCGACCCGGGAGAAGCCCAGGTCCTCGGAAAAGCGCGGCAGCCGGTAGAGAAACCGGAGGGCCGTGCCGCCCAGGAAGGCCCAGCTCCCGAAGGCGCCCGCGCGCTGCAGCGCCTCCAGAACGCGGGCTTGCAGATACTCCCGCACGAGCAGGGTGGCCTGAGCGGCGGTGCCGGCTCCAGCGATGATCTCACGGATGCGCTCTTTCACGTGGTGTCCTCGGAACCGGCGGCCTGGACCAGACCGGCGATCATGCCGACCGCGCGGGCCAACCTCGCGCGCCTTCTCGAACGCGTGACCGAGGACAGAGAGACCGTACTGATCCGCCGCCGCGGGAAAGAGACCGTGGCGATGACTTCCGAAGCGGAGCTCTCCAGCCTCCTGGAAACGGCGCATCTATTGCGCTCGCCTCGAAACGCGGAGCGTCTGCTCGCCGCCCTGGTACGGGCCCGCAAGAGCGGCGGCAGCGCAACAACCATCGAGCGGCTGCGGCGCGAGGTGGGACTTGGCGAAACCGCCTCGTGAGGCCGTTTTCCAGACGGAGTTCATCGAAGACCTCCGGTACTGGGTGGAAGTGGACCGCAAGACCGCTGTCCGGGCGCTCAAGTTGGTCGAGGCTGTACTGCGCGATCCATTCTCGGGCATCGGAAAACCTCAGCCGTTGAAGTATCTGGACGCCGGGGCGTGGTCGCGCAGGCTGACCCAGGAACACAGGCTTGTCTACCTCGTCAGGGAGGGGCGTATCGACTTCCTGCAGGCGCGCTACCACTACTGAGCCGATCTCTGGTCTGGCACTCACCGCCTGCACCCACGTGAAAGCCCGGCTCCAGGCCCTGGAAGGGCCACCGCGGTCGCCGGGCTCAGCTGTCGCCTGATGGGCGCGGGAAGCATTCCCGGTACGCCTCCCGGCGCCGCGGGTCGGGTGCGAACACCGCGCGGGGCCGGATCCAGGACCCGGCCGCTTCGCGCACACCGCGGAACCAGCCTGCGGCGGTTGCGGCCATGATCCCCGCGCCGAGGCAGGCCGGCTCCACGGACGTCGTGCCGACCAGCGTGGCGCTGATCAGATCGGCCTTGATCTGCAGCCAGGCGTCGTTTTGCGCGCCTCCGCCGGTGGCCACCACCCGGTCGGGACGCGCGCCCCCGCCGATCCTGGCGAGAAGCTCCCGCAGGCTGAGAGCGGTGGATTCCATGATCGCCCGGGCAAACCAACCGTGGAGCGAATGATCGATCCGCTCGCGGCCTGCGCTCCCGTCTGCCGCCCCTGCTCCGGCCGAGCTCCCGGCCCCCTGCGCTCCGCCGACCAGCGCGCGCACCCCGGCTGGTGGCCGTCCCAGGGCGGCGGCCAGATAGAATCCCTTTCCGAGGGGGTAGCGGTCGGCGGTTGGCCGCGCTCTCAAGCCAGCGCATCCGGGAGGGACGTTCCGGGCCGCAGCGGCCAGCTCCTCCAGCGAGAGCTCCGCCGCGAAGCGCTGGCGGTACCAGGAGAGCGCCGCCGCCCCGTTGTCGTCGAAGGCGAGCCGGTAGTGCTGGCCCGGCTGGAAGGACGGGCCCACGCAGTAGCCTTCACCCGGGCGGTACTCCTCCACCTCCGTGAGGCAGGCCAGGACGGTCCCGGTGGACTCGCTCGCCGCGGCCAGGGAGCCGCACCCCGCGCCCAGGGCGGCGGCATGGTGATCGAGGCTGCCCACCGCGAAGGCCGCCGACTCCGAGAGCCCGAGCCGGCGGGCCATCGGCCCGGCGGTGGTGCCGACCCGAGTCCCCGGAGGCCGGGGCGTGGACAGCCAATCCGGCGAGATCCCCAGGGCCGAAAGGGCCGGCTGCCACCACTCCCGTCGGCTCGCGTTCCAGGTTCCCAGGAGGGCCGTCGTGGCCTCGTCGCCCTGGGCCTGCCCGCTCAAGCCGAAGGTCAGGTAGTCCGAGATGCTCATGACCTGGCGCGTCCGCTTCCACAGGGCGGGCGCTTCCCGGCGCAGCCAGGCCAGCTTGGCCATGGCCAGCTCGGGGCTCTCGAGCTTCATCCCGGTGGCCCCCAGGTAGTCCGGGCGGGCCCAGAGGTCGCGCACGCCCGGGTCGACCGGCTCGGCCCGCCGGTCCGGCCAGAGCAGGATCGGAGAGAGCGGCCGATGATCGTGATCCAGGAGCAGAAAGCTGTTGGCCTGGGAGGCGTAGGACACGGCCTCGATCCTGTCCCTGCCGATACCCGCCGCCTGGCAGGCCTGCTCGATGCCCGCCGCAACGGCGCTCCAGAGCTCACTGACCGGGAGCTCGCAGAACCCCGCCTGCGGCTTCTCGATGCCGGGCTCGACGCGCCCCAGGCCCGCGAGGGCTCCGTCCCGGTCCACGATCCCGAACTTGAAGAAGGTCGTGCCGAGATCGATGCCCAGGACGAAGCTCATGACCTCTCCCCTGCGTCCCACGATTGCCCGGCTCCGCCCGCTTTCCCGCGGGCGCTCAGCAGCCCGGCACCCGGGCCAACATCTCGAGGGTCTTGTCGACGATGATCCGCCCGCTCTCGGGGCCGAACAGGGCGTTGGAGGCTTCGTAGCCCCCCTCCCGGGCCGCTTGCGGCGTGGGGATGTAGCCCTGCAGCTCCCCGTTGGCGAGGTTGATGATGTAAGTCTGCGGGAAGGCTTTCTTGACCTCCAGGGCGTACTCGATGAAGACCTCCCCCGGCCAGGCCACGAACCGCCAGTCCCCCACGGCGAGCACCTGGATCTCCGCCGGCAGGCAGGAGCGGTAGTAGGGCTCCAGGGCGCCGCTGTCGGCCAGCACGGCCAGGGTGCGCGTCTCCTCCGCCCCGAACCAGTCGCACTCGGCGGTGCGCACCTCCTCCCGCGAGACCCCGGCGGCGCCGGCCTCGAGGCCGGCCTGCAGCTCCTCCAGGCGCTTGCGGGCCTGGAGCAGCGCCCTCTCGGCGCCGGCCGCGGGCGGAAAGCTACGGCGCGGCAGGTCGACGGCATCCTGGAGAGCGGCCAGGGAAAGCCGTTTCGAGTAGCCGATCCCCGGGATCACCCGGGCGATCCGGCCGGCGAGCAGCTCCCCGAGACGCTCGGCTTCGGCGAAGGTGTTGCCCCGGGTCACGTGGCGCGGGCTCTGGTTTCCTTCCGGGCCGGTGTGGTACAGGACCACGCACTCCCGGCCCAGGACGCCCTGGAGGTGCCGGCAGGCCATGGCCGGGAAGTCGCCGCTGATCAGGGTCGAGTCCTCGTGCAGCACGGTCGGGTGCATGGAGTAGACCAACAGACAGGCGATCGGGGCCCCTCCCTCCACGGCCCGGGCCACCAGGACCGGGACCTGCGGGTCGGCGGGGCCGTTCGGGTCACGGCGGTTGGTGCCCACCCCGCTGCCGTCGGCCACCGCCAGGCCCAGCTCCGCGGGCCGGCTGCGCCGGACCGCCCCGAGGGCCGCGTCGACCAGCCCATCCTCCAGCCGCCGCAGGAATCCCTCGTCCGCCTTGGGCACAATGGGGTCGTCCACGTTGCTCGCGTAGTTGACGACGATGGGGCCCGAATGGGTGTGGGTGGCGGACACCAGGACCTGGCGACCGGGGATTCCCGTGGCTGCCTCGATGCGCGAGCGGACCCGGGCCGTGATCGCCTTGTCCACGAAGATCGCGTCGGCGGCCAGGAACAGGAGCGGGGTCCGGCCGTCGGAGAGATGCAGGGCCGAGGCCAGCAGGGGATCGTGCACGCCCGTGCTCACCCTCTGGACGTGCGGATAGCCGAACAGGAACAGCGGCTCCTGCGGCGTGATGTCCGTCACGGAAGCTCCCGCAACGATCTCGTTCATGGCTCACTCCTCCGGTAGCAGCTGGCGCCCGCGACCCAGGTCTGCTGCACCCGGAGCTCCGGGTCCAGCAGCACCAGGTCGGCGTCGTATCCCTCCCGGACATGGCCCTTCCGGCCCTCCAGACCGAGCACCCGGGCCGGGTTGGCCGACGCCATGCCCACGGCCACGGGCAGCGGCACCTCCAGGAGGCGCACGGCGTTGCGGACGGCCTGGTCCATGGTGAGCCCGCTGCCGGCAAGTGCCCCGGGCAGCGGGCCGTTCTCGGTCATTCGCGCCGGAGCCCCCGGGTATTCGATGCGGACCTCGGCGCCCCCGAGACCCCGGTAGGTGCCCGGAGGCAGCCCTGCGCCGATGTTGGCGTCGGTGATGAGGCACACCCCCTGCGGGCCCTTGCAGGCCAGGGCCATGCGGACCGCGATCGGGTCGACGTGCTCGCCGTCGAGAATAAAGTCGACGGTCACCTGGGGACTGGCCAGGATCGCCTCCACCGCCCCGCAGGGACGCACCCCCGGCTCGGTCTCCCCGGGCACTGGGAACACGTCGTAGAAATGGGTGGCGTGGGTGACCCCCGCCTCGATGGCCTCCAGGGTCTGAGCGACACTTGCCGCCGTGTGGGTCACGAACACCGGGGTCTTGCCCCGGGCCATCCGCCGGATCAGGGCCGGAGCGCCCTCGATCTCCGGGGAGACCGCGAACACGGCCCGGTAGGGCAGGGAGGCCTCGATCAGGGAGCGCAGCCGCTCCCCGGTGGGGGCCGCGACCGCTTCGGGCGGGAGAGCGCCAGTCAGGGACAGGAACGGGCCCTCGAGAAAGAAGCCGAGCACGGCGGCCCCGGAGGGCCGGCAGGCGGCGAGGCTCCGGAGAAACCCCGCGTCCTCACCCGGGGGCCGGGGCGAGACCGCGGGCTGGAACCCCGTGACCCCGAAACGCGGCAGGATGCGGCTCATGGCCTCGAGGTCCTCCGGGCCGTTGTCCACCAGCCGATCGCGGACTCCGTGGACGTGGAGATCCATGAAGCCGGGGGCGAGGTAGCCGCCGCCCCCGTCGATTCGCTCGAGCCCGGCCGGCCCGCTGCGGGCGGGCCCGGGTCTGCGGGCCCCGCCTAGGGCGCGCACCTCCCGGATCGTGCCGCCCTCCCAGAGCACGGCGCCCCCCGGCCGGAGCTCCTCTTCTACCACGAGGGTGACGTTTTCAACGATCGTGCGCTGGGGCGACCCCGCTCTGCTCGATTTCGCCATGCACGCCTCCCCGGATGTTCGTGGAAATCAGCCGGAAGCGGTCGCCTCGGTAGAAGGTCACGAACACCGCCAGGGGCCGGTTGGCGGAGGAGTACACGATGTCCGTGACCTTGAGCACCGGGCAGTCCGACGGCATCCGCAGCTTGAGCTGGATCTCGCTGGTGGCGTTCACGGCCTCCAGGGAGTTCCACATGTGGGACATGCGGATCCCCTCCCGCTCCAGCCAGAGGTCCAGGAAGTCGACCCGGGTCAGGAGGTCTTCCGACAGGTACTGCGCCGAGGCCCGGGGCAGATACGCCTTGTCGAAGGCCACGGGCTCGTCGCCCAGCATGTCGATCCGCTCCGCCAGCAGGCAGGGCTCGGACTTGAACAGGCCCAGGCTCTCGGCGATCCCGTCCGGGGGGATGATCTCCATGTAGCTCATGAGGCGGCGGGTGGTGTTGGGCGCCTCCTTGCGGATCGACTCGCTGTAGTCGTTCACCAGGATGGGCACCTTGCGGGGCCGAAGAGATTTGACGAAGGTCCCGCGCCCGGGAAAGCGGTCCACGAGCCCCCGCTCCTGCAGGAGCCGTATGGCATGCCGGCAGGTGATCCGCGAAAGGTTGAACTCCTCGCACATCTCCCGCTCGGTCGGGAGCTTCTGCCCCGGGGAGTAGTGCTTGCCGAGGATCCTGTCCTGCAGCACGTTGAACAGCCGCGTGTACGCCGTCTCTCTCATTCGCTTCCAGGCCGTCGGCGCCCGCATGCGGAACCGCGGCCGCCTGATACCAGGCGCCGATAGAGTATAATGTTATAACCAACCTCGCCTTGTCAACCGAAATCCTCGGCGGGCCTCCCTGGGGGCGCCCCCGGCCCCACGCCCGCCGTGGCGGCGGCGGGCCCGCCCTCTTGCAGCCACGTGCCCGCTCGTTTTCTTGACAGGGGCGAACTCCGTGCCCTATAATCATTTCGATTGGTTATAACAATATACCAAATCGTCATGCTGGCGGGCCAGCCGATCAGGCTGCCCCGCCTGGACTGAGCGTCCA
>JAFGFV010000639.1 GCA_016930895.1 Spirochaetales bacterium
ACGGACCTCGGGGGCCAGAAGGGAAGCCTTGCCGCCGCCGGGGACATGGCAGAGTCACCCTTCGCCCTCGAACCGGGAGCCGGGACTTTCAACTTTGTGATTGGCGGCCAGGAGCTGTGGATCGACGATCTGTATCTTGAGTGGAAGTGGTGAACGCGGCGCCCAAGAGCCCCCGCTATACCGCCTTGTGCGCCCGCTTTCCGGCGATGCTCAAGGAGCTGCGGAAAAAAGGGGCCACCCTGGAGCTTCTGTGGGAACAATACCTGCGGGAGTGTCCGGAGGGCTACCAGTGGTGAAGTAAGCCATCCGCGGCGAGATCACCGCGCTCGCCCGGGGGCGGCGCATGCCGGGCCGGATGCGGTGGCCCGGGCCTTCTCCCACATTGTACAGTGGGCAGCCGCAGGAGTTTCCGGCGGAATGCACGGAGGGCGAGCGCGAGCCGCGCCGCCCTTCGATCGAGGCGCGTTTGCTCCGACCGACTTCCGGAGCTGGGGAGCTATCGCTACCTTGATCGAGGACGGTGTCGGTATCGGTCGACGCGGATGCGGGAGGGCCCCGGCTATGGCAGGGCCTCTGCGCTTCCAGACTCTCCCCCAGCAGGAAGCGAAGGAGCGATCGGTGTCTGACGCTTTCGAAGCCCGCGGGCTGGTGCGGATCGAGGCTCAGCAGGTAGGGGGGTAAGCGTCATCGAGTCGACAGAGGGCCTTGAGCTCGCGCTCCACCGTCTGCCGGCTCTCCAGCAGCTAGGCGACCTGGATGTACAACTTCCCCGCGCGGTCCTCGGCTACGAGGTCGATTTGCCCGGACTCCCCCGTGCCGACCGCGACCCTGTCCCCGCGACGGCGCAACTCGGGGTACACGAGGTTTACCTGCACACCGCCGATGTCAGACCCGCGGTAGCCCAGCACGACGTGTCTCAACCCGATGTCCCCGAGGTAGTACTTTGCGTTGGTCTCCAGGTGCTTCTTGCCCTTCAGGTCGTATCGGCGGACGGTGTCCAGCCGGAACGCCTCCTCCAGATACGTGAGGAATCGTTCGACAGCCCCCGTGATGCGTGACAGGCGGCAACGACCCAATCGGCGCGCGTAGTGTGCGCATGAATCGCTTCTGGTTGCCGGCAGCCGCCGCACTTGCGTTGCTGGTACGATGGGGTGCTCGCTCTTCGGCTCGAAGGCCGAGGTCCATACCACCGTGGACACGATCGGCGCGACCCCGCTCACAGTCACGTGCGTCGAGCCTGCGGACAACGCCGGTTCCGCTTCCGTAGCACCCGGCGCGCCCGGGCAGCAGCGCTTGGAAGGCTTGGGTTCCCCTCGACAGGCGAGATGGCATGGTTGCGCAAGAACCACTATAGTGGAGCCGTCCATGAACGATACGCTTTTCGGTCCTGCAGCGGGCGGGCAGGCACGGAGGATTCCCGAAGCTGCCGGCCCTCCGCAGACCCTGCGGCTGATCCTCGGGGACCAGCTCAACCCGGAGCACTCCTGGGTCAGCGCGGTCGATCCCCGGGTCAGCTACCTGCTCATGGAGGTTCGCCAGGAAACCGACTACGCTCGGCACCACATCCAGAAGGTGCTGGCCTTCCTCCAGGCCATGCGCGCCTTCCGCGACCGCCTGCGGGCCCGGGGCCACCGGGTCCTGTACCTGGCCCTCGACGACCCGGCTAACCGGCCCTCGATCACCGAGAACCTGGACCGTCTGTTGCGGGAGGGGGGCTTCGGGCGCTTCGAGTACCAGCTTCCGGACGAGTACCGGGTGGACCGCCAGCTGCGGGAGTTCTGCGCGGCGCTGAGCCTGCCCAGCGCCGTCGTGGACAGCGAGCACTTCCTGACCACCCGAGGGGAAGTGGCCCGGTTCTTCCAGGGACGCAAGGCCCGCCTCCTGGAGAGCTTCTACCGCCACATGCGGCGCCGGCACGACGTGCTGATGGAGAACGGCAGGCCTGCCGGCGGGCGCTGGAACTACGACGCGGAGAACCGCGGGAGGCTGACCGACGAAGCGGCCCGGCGGGTACCGGAGCCGCTGGGCTTCGGCCATGATGTCACCGACCTGGAGCGCATGGTGCGTGGGGCCGGCGTGGCCACGATCGGAAGCGTGGAGGCGCGAGGCCTCCCCTGGCCGCGGGACCGCGAAGAGGCCCTCCGGCTGCTCGAGCACTTCCTCGAGCACGGCCTGCGGGATTTCGGGCGCTTCCAGGACGCCATGAGCTCAGGGCATCCCGTGCTGTTTCACTCCCGGCTGTCCTTCGCCCTGAACACCAAGATGATCTCCCCGGCGGAGGTGATCGCCAGGGCCCTGGAGTTCTGGCAGTCCGAGGGCGGCAGCGCCGACATCCGTCAGGTGGAAGGCTTCGTGCGGCAGATCCTCGGCTGGCGGGAGTACCTGCGGGGCGTGTACTGGGAAAGGATGCCGGAGTACGCGGGGTGCAACTACTTCGGACACCGCCGGAGCCTTCCGGGCTGGTACTGGAGCGGACGCACCGGGATGAACTGCCTGGCCCAGGCGATCACTCAGTCCCTCGAGGGGGCGTACGCCCACCATATCCAGCGCCTGATGGTCACGGGGGCCTTCGCCCTGATGGCCGGTGTCCACCCCGACGAGGTGGACGCCTGGTACCTCGGGATCTACATCGACGCGGTGCAGTGGGTGGAGATCACCAACACCCGCGGCATGAGCCAGTATGCCGACGGGGGGCTGGTGGGGACCAAACCGTATACCTGCAGCGCGGCCTACATCTCCCGGATGAGCGACTACTGCCGCAGCTGTCGCTACGAGGCAAAGCGCCGGGTGGGGCCTTCGGCCTGCCCCTTCAACAGCCTGTACTGGCACTTCCACCACCGCCACCGCCGGCTGCTCGAGGGCAATCCCCGTCTGGGGCTGGTCTACAAGAGCCTCGACCGGATGGGGGAGGAAGAGCGGCAGGAGCTGCTTCGACAGGCCGAGGCCTACCTGGAGCGGATCGAGGAGCTGTAGGGAAGAGCCCCAGGCCGGCGGTCTCGCAGGACACAACGAATGGAGGCGAAAACCATCCGTAACACGATCGAAGCCCAGAGGCGCTGGTTCGAGGAGGGGCTGGCCCGCGGCTGCCCCGCGCGGCGGCAGCGCCTGCGGGTTCTCAAGGGGCAGCTCGTCCGTCACGAAGACCGCCTGCTCGAGGCTCTGCGGGCCGATCTGGGCAAGGGCGGCTTCGGCGCCCTGTTCAGCGAGATCGCCCCCCTGTACGGAGAGATCAACTACGCGCAGGCGCACCTCGGGCGCTGGGCCCGGACCCGGAGGGTCCGAAGCTCTCCGGCGGTGTTCCCCTCCCGGGCCCGGGTCATCCCCGAGCCCTTCGGGGTGGCCCTGATCATCGGCCCCTGGAACTACCCGGTGCAGCTGCTCCTGTCTCCCCTGGTGGCTGCCTTGGCGGCGGGCAACTGCGCCGTGCTCAAACCCTCCGAGCTGGCTTTCCACACCTCGGCCGCCGTCGCGGAGATGATCCGCGAGGGCTTCGACCCCCGGGAGGCCGCGGTCGTGGAAGGGGGGCGCGAGGAGGCGAGGGCGCTGGTCGAGGCACGGCCCGACGTGATCTTCTTCACCGGCGGATCCCGGGCCGGCCGGGAGGTCATGGCCGGCGCGGCTCGGCAGCTCGCTCCGGTGATTCTCGAGCTCGGCGGCAAGAACCCCTGCGTGGTCGATCGGACCAGCGACCCGACAACCGCGGCCCGGCGCATCGTCTGGGGCAAGTTCTACAACGCCGGGCAGACCTGCATCGCCCCGGATTTCGTGGCCGCCCACCGGGATATCAAGCAGGCCCTCCTGGAGGCAATGGCGGCGACGCTCCAGCGCTTCTACGGCCCCGATCCCGCGGCCAGCCCGGCGTACGAGCGGATCATCAATCGCGGCCATTTGGAGCGGCTGGGGCGGCTTCTGGGGGCGGCGGGGGATCAAGGGCGCATCGTCAGCGGTGGGCAGGTACGCCCGGAGCAGCTGTACCTGGCCCCGACGATCGTGGATGGGATCGGCTGGGAGCATCCCCTCATGGCGGAGGAGATCTTCGGACCGATCCTCCCGGTTCTCGAGTACGAGGACCTGGAGGAGCTCGTGGATCGGCTGCGTCGGCGCCCGCGGCCGTTGATGCTCCTGGTCTTTACCCGCGACCGGGGGGTTGAACAGCGGCTGATCCAGGCCGTGCCGTCGGGAGGTGTGTCCGTGAACGACTGCCTCCTCCACAGCCTGGTGAAGACCCTGCCCTTCGGGGGAGTCGGTGAGAGCGGCATGGGGCGCTATCACGGCAGGGCGGGTTTCGAGGCCTTCTCGTACCAGCGCGGCGTCCTTCACCGCTCGCAGGGGTTCGATCCGACCCTGCGCTTTCCCCCTTTCCCCCGTACCGGCGCGCGAGGGCAGCGGCTGGTGCGCCGCCTGGTCCGCCTGCTGCGCTGATCCCGGGTCGAGCTGCCCGCGACCCCCCCGGGTTCATGGGCGCAGTGGAGGCCCGGAGCCATCGGAGGCTCGCGGTCGGCTTCACGAATGGGCCTGAATCTGATACCCCGTTCCCATGAAGCAGTGGTACGAAGAGCTGTTCATGGACTATGCCGGAACCTACGACCGGGAAGTCTTTACCCAGGGTACCCTCGGCGAGGTCGACTTCATCGAGCAGGAGCTGGGCGGGGACCGCTCCAAGAGGATCCTCGACGTGGGCTGCGGGACCGGCCGGCACGCCATCGAGCTGGCCAGGAGGGGCTACCAGGTCACGGGCATCGACCTGTCGGAGTCCCAG
>JAFGFV010000640.1 GCA_016930895.1 Spirochaetales bacterium
AGCGTCCAGGAGAACCTCCAGATCCCCCCAGCGTCCGGCCGCCACCAGCGAAGAGGTCTCCTCCTCGATCAAGTCCCGGAAATAGGAAGGATCGTCCCAGGCGGGAGCCAGCCGCCGGAGCTCCGCCGCGAACGCCCCCGGGCCGTTGCGGCGCACCAGCTCCAGCAGGAACCAGGCAGCCCGATCCCGCTGGGAGTCCGACGCCGAGGTGCCCACCACCTGGCGCAGGAGCTCTGCGGCTTCGCCCGCCTTCCCGCCCCTGCGCAGGAGACGGGCGGCAAGCTCCCGGGCGTAGAGCCCATCGGCGGGGGGCAGCAATGGGGCGAGGGCCTGTAGAACCCCGGCCGCCTGGCCGTGCTCGCCGGAGGAGAACCCCGCCGTGGCCGTCTCGAACAGCAGGCTCGACCAGGTCAGCTCTGCGCCGGGAGCGTAATGCCCGCCGTTGTCCGCAGCGGCCAGGGCCGGAAGAGCCTCGGCCAGAAGGCTCAACGCCTGCCCCGGCTCTGCGCCGATCAGCAGCTTGCCCTTCAGCAGGGCCTGCTCACCCGGCGGGAAGTCCTCCAGCTGACCGCGCGCCTCCAGAAAGCTGAAAGCCCGGCCGTGCAAGGTCCCCGCCCTGGATTCCACAAACAGGCGGACGAAGCGCCCCTGCCAGCCCGGGCGCTCGAGACGGCAGGCGGCCACCGCGGCGAACAACTCCAGCTCATCGTCCCACAAGTCCTCCGCCGCAGCCCCGCTGCGCCGCAACCCGCCCAGGCGCTCCAGCACTTCAGCATCCCGCTGCTGCCAGTACAGGGCCTCGACCAGGAGCCGCTCGGCCAAGAAGCGCCGCCAGGGATCCCGGAGCCGGCGAAGCGCCCTCCGGGCTTCGTCTTCCGCCTCGGAGTAGCGCTCTTGAGCCAGCAGCTCCGCCAGGAGCTCGAGGAGGGCCTCCTCGCTCCAGGGCTCGGCACCCTTCTCCCACTGCAGGCGCAGCAGCTGCTCGGCCGCCTCCGGGCGTCCGAGGTTCCTAAAATGAAACGCGAGGTAGTACGGGGCCTCCTTGCCCAGGCGGAATGCTTCGGCACGGTTGTCCCGGGTCACCTCCACCCCGGACAGCGCGGAGCCGTCCCCGCGCTCCAGGCTCTGCCGGAGGTCCTCCAGTGGGATCTGCCACACCGCATCCGCCGTGCAGCGCACGAAGGAAAGGGAGAAGAGCAGGACCAGGGTGAGGGCTCTACAGTTCAGGAACGAAGAGTTTGCTGCCGGCAAATATCAGGTCCGGATTCACGATCTTGTTGGCCCTGGCAAGCCTTGGATACAGCCAGGGGTTGCGGTAGTACGTGGCTGCTATGTCCCAGAGGGTATCCCCGCGCTTGATGTCATACCAGACACCGCCCGCCGGGGCGGACAGAGGAGTTTTTTTTTCCGCTTCAGCAGCCCCGGGAACAGGCGCCTCGGAAGCCGCCGACCCAGACCCCTCGGGTTCGGGCGTTTCGGAAGTCGCGGGGGCCATAGCCTCGGGCTTACCAGTCTGGGCAGACTCGCTCTCGACAGGTTCGCCCTGGGCGAGCTGGGCGGTCGACCCTGCGGTGTCGAGCCCTCCGGCTTTCCCGACGGTCTCGACGGCCTGGCGCCTCCCGAGGAGCGACGGAACTCTGCCCCCGTCCACCGACCGGAATACGATGAAGGCGATCGCCGCGATCAGAAGCAGGGCCAACACGATGAAAGCCACCAACAGGAGCGGGCGACGCTTGCGCCGGTGCAAGTGCTCCTTGCGCCTGTCCCCGGGACCGATGGGGTAGGTCTCTCCGGTAAGCAGGTCCTCCCCGCGCTTCTCGGGCTCACGCGTGCCCCTGCCGGGCGAGCCTTCCCGTTCGAGCTCGAACTCCGGCGGCCCCACAGCCGGCGTGCCCCCTATCTGCACCGAAAGGCTCTTGCGCCCGCCGCCCATCAGGTCGGCAGCAGAGGCGCTGAGCGTCCCTTCCTCGTCGAGCCCAAGGATGAGCTCGATTTCCGGATCGTTCTTGGGGGCGGCCTGGATCTCTTCGATCGACAGAGTGCCGAGATACCCCGCACTGTCGAGCTCGCCGCCTTCGCCGCGGTACAGGTCAATCTGCACCGCGTCCTGGTTGTCCCGCACGGTCGTTAGAATCAGGCGTTTCCGGCCGGCAACCCCTCCGTCTATGACGGGGTAGAAAGAACCGTCCGCCAGCTTGAGTCCGATCTGGTTCACCAGTGTGCTCGCCCCCTTTGCATTCAAATCGTAGCCCGGTGCCAGGGCTTTGTCAACGAGTTTTCCCCCCGTGGGGGAGCCCGGCTCCCCCGGGGCTCCCTGGGCTGCCGCGCTTCCCAGGCTCCAGCCTTGAGGGGGCGGCGAAGGCGGCCGACAATAGAAACAGGCATGAACGCCGTGTTCTACCTGCTAATTGCAGCGGCCGCGGCAGGGCTCCTGGCCGGCGGCATCATCATCCTGGTCGAGGGCCGGTCCCCGGGGAAGAGCGACCCGGGCCCCGGGCGGCGTCCGAGCCTGAGACGGCGGGCGGCCCCCGCCCCGCTGGCCGGCACGAACCCGGAGGTCGATCCCCTTCTGGTGAACCTGCGCTTGGGTCAGGCGGCTCTCCGGCTCGGTGACCTGGCCGAAGCCGACCGGGCCTTCCGAGCGGCCCGCAGCGTCAACGCGAACGATTTCGAGGCCAACTACAACCTCGGCCTGATTGAGTTCCAGCGCAGGCGCTACGCCCCGGCCGCCGGCTATCTCACGGCTGCTCGGGCGCAGAGTCCGGATCACCCGGCGGCCAACCGCTACCTGGGCGTCAGCCTGTACCTCCTCAAGGCGTATCCCGAAGCGGTCCGG
>JAFGFV010000019.1 GCA_016930895.1 Spirochaetales bacterium
CGAGGGAAGCGACAGGCAGCCTCAGGCCGTTGGAGTATGCAGGAACCTGCATGATGACCTGCACGACGAGCGTTCTTGACGAGCCCCCACCAGACGCTGTACCTTCTGAGGAAGGATGTAAGGAAACAGGGACTCTTTGTTTCTTTGTGGCAGAGCCCGTTTCCGAGGTCGGTGCCATGACACGAAACACAGTCACCAGCACGGTCTCCTCCAAGGGGCAGACCACCCTGCCGGTCAAGGTGCGCAAGGCCCTCGGGGTCCAGAGCGGCGACGTGATCCTGTACGAGATCGGGGAGGAGCAGGTCCGCATCCGCAAAGCCCGGCCCCTGGACCTGAGTTGGGCCCGGGCCCTGGAGAGCGCGTTGGACGAATGGAACGACCCGGACGATGACGATCTGTGACCGCTTCGACGTCGTCGAGGTGCCGTTCCCCTTCAGCGATGCCCCGCGGGCCAAGCGGCGCAAGGCCCTGGTGCTGTCTTCCCGCGACTTCAACGAAGGCAACTCCAGCAGCGTGCTCATGATGATCACCAGCGCCGCCCGGAGTCGCTGGCTCGGTGACGTAAGCATCGAGCGTTGGCGGGAAGCGGGACTGCGCAAGCCCTGCGTGGCACGGCCCAAGCTCTTCACCCTGGACAACCGCCTGATCCTGTCCAAGGCAGGAGCGCTCGCGGAGGAGGACCGGCGGCGCGTGGTCGCCACTCTCCGCGGCGCCCTTCCTTAGTCCCACTCTCCAGTCGGCCTGCGATCCCACCCTGCTGCAGCGTTTCTTCCGCCGGGGGATCACCAGCGGCGCCCTCAAGATGTAGCGACGGAGCGCGGGGCGGGACGGCAGGCCGCGGGACGGCAGACAGGGGCACGGCGCGACGGGCCACCACCACACGCCGCGGGCCACCACCTCCAGTGACGTTTCGGAGCGCCGCTTTCTGCCCCCGGCGGCTATCCCGCGCAGCAAATCTCGCACAGCTGTCCGCGCGCCGACCGATTGACACAAGTCGCGGAAATCAGACGTGGCTTTCGGATCCTGAAGCTCCTGGAGCCTGTCCATCTCCATGTGCATGACTTCCTGCTACTGGCGTCCGATACCCCTGCCCTATGCCCGGCTGCCGGCGTCGAACAGGATGTCACCTCATAGGATCTCCCGCGGCCTGACAACAGCCTGGGCAAGGTGATAGCGCTCTGCCGGATTCACCCGTCAGTGCAGGATGTGGGCGATGCGTTCGCGCTCGAAGCTCGGCCGAGCCCCGAGAGCTTCCCGGGCCCAGACCCACCCGTTTCTTCCGAAGCCTGCGCCGAGCCTCGTCTCCACCGCCTCCAGGTCAGTCCGACCCGTGTAGAACGGACTATCGTTGGTGGACCATCCGCGCGGCCGGGTGTCCGCTGGGCCGCTCAGTAGACCTGGTCGGCCGCAGGTGCGAGAGCTCGCCGGACGAGCGTGCGGCTCCGTCGCTGGAGCAGGTAGGCCACCAGGTCGAAGCTGAAGAGAAACCCGCCCTGCAGCACAAGGGACCATCCGTACCCCTCGAGGCGGTCGCTCTGGTCGGGCTTCCGCCGCGCGAGCTCGGTCAGGTACAGGCCGGCCATGATGTAGCCCACGTCCAGGCCGGCGTTGAACAGCAAGGTCTTCTCGAGCCTGTGCTGCGCCTCGATCGCGGCGAACAGATCCGGACTGGGCTCCGCCCGGAGGGAACCGGCCAGCCCGAATCCGGCCAGCGCCAGGTTCACGGTGTTCCAGATGGCGTTCATTTCATGGAAGTGCCGGGCGCTGCCGTCGGTCGTGAAGGAAAGCACGCCGCCCGTGCCTATGTTGGCAAAGGCCCAGGAGCCCAGAGTGATCATGGCCGCGGTATTGACCCGGTTCCTCCGGGCATCGATTGCTTCGGGACCAACCGGTTCGGCGGCGGGACGCGCCGCGATCGCCGCTAATCCAAGCAACACGGCCGCCAGGCGCTTGTTCATCGACACCTCCCTTGCCTTCGGCTTCGAGTTTTCCTGGTGGGTCCGAAGATCTCGGCGGCCTACCAGCCGACGGTGCCCGGAGCACCCTTGAAAGGACCGACTACGTCGCGCGTGATCCACCCGCCGTAGAACTCTCCCTCCTGGGGTCGCACCAATTCCCCGTCCACGGTGCACGAGTCCATGGCCCTGGGATAGAAGGCCACGTGGTCCCGAATCGCCGCGTACGCCGGGTCCGGCTCGGGGTAGCTCCAGGCGGCCCGGCGAGCCACCCTGCCTCCCGCCGCCACCGTGTGGTACCGGGCCCGGCCCTTCCACTCGCAGTAGGAGGATCCAGACTCGGCCTGCAGGAACTCCATTCGGATGTCCGCGGGAGGTATGTAGTACACCGGAGGGTGGCTGGTTTCGAGAGCCCGGAAAGCCCTGCGGGTATCGGCGATGAGCTCCCCGGCAAACTCGACCCGGAGATGGCGGCTGCAGCTCTCAAGCCGGGGCGGCCGAGGGTAGTCCCAGACGGACTCCTCTCCCGCACCGGGCTGGACTCGCTCGAAGCCTCTCTGCTTCCTGGCGCTCACGATCGGTACCGTCCAGACAAGAAGCTACTGCATCGCCGCTGCCCCGGGCAAGTCCGGCACCCGCAAGGAGCGCCCGAGCGCCGATCATCACGAGCTTCACCGCAGCCCCTCTCCGTTCCTCGAGCCCGCCCTGGCGGCCGACCTGACCGCACGTTCGATGCCTTCGTACCCCGTGCAACGGCACAGGTTTGACTCCAGCCACAGGCGCATCTGCTCCTCGGAGGGATCGGGGTGGGACTCCAGGAGCGCGTGTGCGTTCACCAGGAAGCCGGCGGTGCAGAATCCGCACTGAAAGCCCCCCTCCTCGAGAAACGCCTGCCGCAGCCCCTCTGCCTGCAGGCCCTCCGCGGTCAGGACCGTCGCTCCGTCGGCTTCCACCGCCGGCACGAGACACGACTTGACCGGCCGGCCTTCCAGCAGCACGGTGCATGCGCCGCAATCCCCGTTCCCGCACCCCTGCTTGGCCCCCATCAGGCCGAGATGCTCCCGGAGGAGCTCCAGGAGAGTCTCCCCCGCCCCCACCAGGACGCTCCGCTTTTCTCCGTTCACACGCAAGCCGATCCGCACATCCCCGCGGTAGCGCTTCATGTGGCCCTCCCCCTCGCTGTCCCGGCGCTCGGTCCCTGCCACAGCCGCTCCAGTCCCTCCCGCACCAGGCTCTCCAGCAGGAAGGCCCGATACTCAACGGAGGACCGGAAGTCCCCCTTGATCCGGTCGCGCAGACCGGACACCACCCCCCGGGCAAGAGCCGCCGGCTCGCCCGCGGGGTCCCGCAGCGCGCTCTCCAGCTCATCCGGCCGAAGCGGATACCCGCAGGCCCCTCCGACCGCCAGCCTCGGGCCCGTCGGCCCGGCGAGGAGGCACACCGTCACCAGAGGGTAATCCACCCGGGTCCCCCGCTCGCGGCGGCCGTGGAACCACCGGGCATGCGCAGCCTCGGCGGGTACCCGCACCCGGACCAGGAACTGCCCCGGGACCAGCTCGAGCTGGCGCGCGAACACCTGGAGCAGGGAGACCCTCCGGAGTCCCGCCGGGCCATACAGCTCCACCTCGGCCTCCGCCACCAGGAGGGCGAGGACGGTTTCCCGGTACGGCAGGCGGCCGGCGATGTTGCCCCCCAGGCTCAGGCGGTTGCGCACCGTGTGGTCCGCGACCCGGCCGGCGGCGGCAGAGAGCAAGGGAAAGTGGTCCGCCTCGACGATCTCGTTCAGCGCCAGCGCCGCCCCAAACACCAGCTCGCCCCCCTCCGGGCCGAGCTCACGGCACTGGGGAATGCCCTTGAGGTCGATCAGGACATCCGGGTGGATCCTGCCCCGACGGGCCAAGGACAGGATCTCGGTACCTCCGGCGTAGAACTGGGGATCGCGTCCCTGGGCACGCGCCTCGGCAAAGGCCGCGGCGGCCTCTTCCAGGGTCTCGGGCCTGAGTAGCTCAACCTGCCCCAGGATCATGGCCCGCCTCCTGCCCTTCACGCCGGCGCCCCCGGCCTTCTCCACTCTCCGTCGGACGGTCCCCGCCCACGGCTCCTGCCTCCCGGAGGGTCCGCCAGACCTCCTCGCGGGTAAGGGGCAGCTGGTTCAACTGCACCCCGGCCGCCCGGGAGAGGGCCCCCGCAAGGGCTCCCGGGATGCCGAGGACCCCCTGCTCGCCCAGGCCCCGGGCGCCGTACGGGCCGTCGGCCTGAGGGGTTTCCAAAAAACCCACGAAGTAGCGGGGGTGATCCCCGAAGCGGGGAATCTTGAAATCCCGCAGAGACCCGTTGAGCAGCCGCCCCCGGCCGTCGAAGGCGAATGCCTCACTGGCAGCGAACCCCAGAGCCATAGCCATGGCTCCCACCACCTGCCCCCGCGCCAGGCCTGGATTGACCACCCGGCCCACGTCCATGCAGCAGGCGGCCCGCAGCACCCGGTAGGCTCCCTCCCGCGGCGAGAGCTCCACCTCCACGCCCTCGGCCCCCAGGGTCCATTCCAGCCCCGGGCGACCCTCGCCGGTCTGCGGATCGATACCGGTAAGGTTGCAGGCGATGTACCGGCCCGTCCCGATAACCGGCCCGCCGATCGAGCTCCCGTCGGGATAGCTGTACCCCAGCGCCACCTCGGAGAGCTCGAGACCCCGGTCCGGGTCATCGCGCAGGAACACCCGGCCGCCGGCAACCTCCAGCTCGGCGGCGGAGCAGCTCAGGACCTCGGCGGCTACCCGGCGAATCTGTGCCGCGGCGTCGTCGCAGGCTTCCAGGACAGCGCGCCCGGCCATGAACAGAGAACGACTGGCCGCCGTGGTCCAGTCGTGGGGGCTGCGATCGGTCATTACCTCCCGCACCACATGTACTTTGTCCGGCGCCAGGCCCAGCCGCTCGGCTACAATCTGTACCAGACCCGTCTGGGCTCCTTCCCCGATCTCGACGATGCCCGTGATCAGGTTCACGCTGCCGTCGTCGTTGAAGCTGAGGATCGCCCCGGCGCCGGCGTTGGGCGGCACCGCGGGGGCTTTCCAGAAACAGCTCACGCTCTTGGCCCGCACCGTGCCGTCGGGCTGCTCGATGCGGGCCCCTTCCTCCCACTCCAGCCGCTCGGCCACGCGCCGGATGCAGGCGGGCAGATTGCCCGTGCTGCCGTCGAGAACCTGCCGGCTCGGCGTGGTATCCCCCGGCAGCACTGCGTTGATCAGGCGCAGGCGCACCGGGTCGATGCCCATGGCGTCCGCAAGGAGGTCTACCGCCCGCTCCATCGCAAAGGCGAGCTCGATGTGCCCGAAGCCGCGATATGCGGTGGCGAAGGGGCGGTTGGTGTACACGCACACGGAGTCGGCGTGGACGTTGGGGATCCGGTACGGTCCGGTACAGGCGTAGCCGGCCGCGCGGCTTACGTTGACGGCGTAGTCGGCATACCCGCCGGTGTCGAAGAGAAACAGGATTTCGGCGGCCGTGAACCGCCCGTCCCGGGCGGCCCCCAGCTTGACCCGGGCTTCCAGCCCCGGGCGGCCCGGAGAGGCTGCCATGTCCTGCTCCCGGGAGTTGGCCAGGCGCACGGGCCTTCCGCCGAGCCGGCGGGACAGGAGGTAGGCGAGGGCCTCCAGCTGGATTCCCGCCTTCCCGCCGAAGCCGCCCCCGACGGCAGGGGCCACAACGGTGATTTTGCCCACCGGGATCGAGAAGTGCCGGGCCAGGAGAGCGCGAACCACGAAAGGACTCTGGGTGGAGGAGCGGACCACGACCCGTCCGTCGGGCAGGATCTCGGCGAACGCGGCCCGGGGCTCCATGGCCGCATGATCGCCGGAGGGAAAGCGGAAGGTGCCCTCGATGACCCTATCCGCCTCCCGGAAGCCCGCGGCTGGATCGCCCTTGCGGATCCGGGTACGGTGGGCCACGTTGCTGCCGGGCTCCGGAAGAATGGCCTGGATGTGGTCGTACTCCGCCATGTCGGGATGGACGAGGGGCGCTCCGGGGCTGAGGGCCTCGGCAACGCTCCCCACCCCGGGCAGAGGCTCGTAGTCGACCACCACCCGGAAAGCGGCCTCACGGGCGAGCGCCTCGCTGTCAGCCACGACCGCACTCACCGGCTCCCCGAAGTGCCGCACCACGTCTGTCGCAAGGGGAGGCCTGTCTCCCAGATAGATGCCGATTCTCACTGGAAAGTCCGCGCCGCAGAACACGCCCCGGACCCCCGGAAGGGCGAGCGCCGGCCCCGCCTCTATTCGACGAATGCGGGCGTGGGCATGGGGGCTGACCACCAGCGCGGCATGGAGCAGCCCCGGAGGGCGGTAGTCGTCGCAGTAGCGTGCCCGCGCGTGGATCTTCTCCGCGCCGTCCCTACGGGGAAGAGAAACGCCGATGAAAGTGCCGTCGCCCCGGTCGCCGTCGGTCATTGCCGCTCGCTGGCACGATACCTCGAATCAAGGCGAAGGCTCAAGCTGTCCGGCAATCTCCTGTCCCGCCATCTCCGCGGGGACGGGGGATCCGCCTTCGGAGTCGCCCCCAGGGGAGCTAACGAGGAACCTTCCGGCGATTGCGGATCCGGCTCCTTCACCCTGCCCCTGACCCTTCGGGGCCTGGTGGCCACGGGAATGCGGGATCGGGCAGTACGACGTCATCTGGAACGAGCTCGTGGCGATCACCGTCGCGGTCTCCGCCCGGCGGACATGTCGCGCAGCCGATATCTTACGCAGCCGATTGACACGCTTCGCGGAAAAGAGTATCTTCACCGCATCGACCATCAAAAAGGGCTTTCTGAGGTCGAAATCACAACAACAATCGTGAAGCCCGATCATACCTTCCTTGTTTCTCCCACCTTGTAGGGACAACCGGCCGGACAGTAGAATCTACGATAATGTGACTACTCAAGCTTCCGCTCCTCCAGTGGCGAGTATCAAAGGGCGATGATCACAATCGAACTCTCTCTAGGAGGAGAACATGA
>JAFGFV010000128.1 GCA_016930895.1 Spirochaetales bacterium
GATCGTGCCCCAGGCCCAGGTCCTGCACACCACGGACAGCGAGATCGAGCACTACGAAAGGAATATCGCCGCGCGGATCGTGGAAACCGTGCACCGTTACAAGAAGCCGGTGGTGGTGTCGGTCAACGTGGTCTCCGGAGCGGACGCCGTCTATAACCGCTTCGGCCAGGTCATGGACTCCGGCGGGGTCCCGACCTACCTGACCGCGGAGCAGGCCATGGTCTGCCTGAACGAGTTCGTCCGCTACCGCCTGGTCAAGGAGCGGGGGCGCATGGGCGAGTGGCTGCGCTGAAGGCAAGGAGGTAAAGAGGTGAACCCAGCAGAGCATCTGGTCGTGATCTGGTCGAGCGCGGACCCGGAGGTGGCCCGGGAGATGGCGTTCATGTATACCCACAACGCCAAGCTCAAGGCCTGGTGGCCGGAGGTCACCCTCGTGATCTGGGGGCCGTCCGCCAGGCTGCTCACCCAGGAGCCCGATCTCCAGGAGCGGCTCAAGCGGATGCTGGATGCCGGGATCCGGGTGGAGGCGTGCAAGGCCTGCGCCGACCATCTCGGGGTCTCCGATGCCCTCGAGGCGCTCGGGGTCGATGTCCGGTACATGGGCCTTCCCCTTACGGAGTATCTGAAGGAGGGGCGAAAGGTCTTGAGCTTCTGAGCGTCCGGCGGCTCGCCGGGCTGCAGCCAGCGCGCCGGCGAGCGGCTACAATCCGAACAGGCTCCCGCACTCCCGGTAGAGAGGGTCGTTGTGCAGGTCCGCCAGGAACTGCACCCGGTAGTACTCCGAGTCCGCCGACGCCAGGCCGATCCGCGGCAGGATCTGGGTCAGAAGCGACTGCGACTCTTCATCCAGGCTGCCGATGCGCGACAGCTCTGCGAACAGGGCCGCTGCGGTCACGATCAGGACCACGGTCTTGTAGGGCGAGGTGACGTTCAGAGACTTGTGTTCCCGGGCAGCGTCCACGTAGACCTCGGGGAAACTCCATTTCTGCAGCAGCACCGCCCCGAAGGTCCGGTGGGTGAAGCCGAAGAGCATCTCCTCCAGGCCCTCGCTCCCAGGCTTGCCCTCCAGGAGCTGGGCCACCACCTGGCGGTAGCGCTCGGGATCGGTGTGAAAGAAGGCCACCTGCCCGATGTCGTGGAGCAGCCCGGCGATGAAGCATTCCTCCGACAGCTCTTTCTTACCGCTGCGCAGGGCGATGTGGCGGGCGAAAAAGGCGCTGAGAAGGGAATGGCGCCAGAAGAAGGTGTAGAACTTTTCCGCGGCCAGCCGGCTGAAGGTGTTGGACGCGGTGATCAGAATGACCAGGCTCTTGATGTTCTTGAACCCCAGCAGGGTGATGGCGGTCTGGAGGCTCTTGATCTCCCGCTGCCGGGCATAGAGGGCGGAGTTGGCGATCTTCAGGATCTTGGCCGTGAGCCCGGGATCGGTCTTGATGAGATCCTCCAGCTTCTTGAAGGAGATCTCCAGCTTCTCCTCGGCCATCGAGAGGATCTTGGCGGCCACCGCCGGGATGACCGGAAGGTTCTTGAGGTACTGCTCGTACCCCGCCGTCACTGCCGACATGCTTGTCCGCCTTTTTTCATTTTTTTTGCATCGCTCTCGTATATAGTATCGTCCGAGAAGGGTTTCGTCTGCACCCTTTTGCTGCGCGTTTGGGGCGGAGCTCAGCGCGCAAAGCTCAGGCGCCGCTCCTGCTCGTGCCGCTCCACACCCAGCTCGATCAGGCGCTCCAGCAGCGCCGGGTACGGCAGGCCTGCAGCCTCGCACATCTTGGGGTACATGCTGATGTTGGTGAAACCAGGGATGGTGTTGATCTCGTTCAGGTAGACCCGGTTGGTCTTCCGCTCCACGAAGAAGTCCACCCGCGCCATGCCCCGGGCCTCGACCTGGACAAAGGCCGCCACCGCCAGGGACCTGACCTCCTCCGCCACCCGCGAGGGGAGGCCGGCCGGGATTTCGAGGCGGGCGCCGTCCGGATCGACGTACTTGGCTTCGTAGCTGTAGAAGGCGTGGGCCGGGATGATTTCTCCGGGGGGGAACGTCTCCGGCTGCCGGTTGCCCAGGACCGCGCACTCGATCTCCCGGGCGGCCACCGCCGGCTCGACCAGAAGCTTGGAGTCGAAGCGCAGGGCCTCCTGGACCGCGGCCTCCAGGCTCTCGGCGGAACCGACCCGGCTGACTCCCACGGAAGACCCCGCCCTGGCCGGCTTCACGAACACCGGGAACCGAAACCGTCGGGACACGTGCCGCAGCGACACGGGGGAGGAGTCGCGCAGCACCAGGAAGTCGACCACCGGCAGGCCCGCCTGTTTCCAGACCTGCTTGGTCTTTTCCTTGTCCATGGACAGCGAGCTGCCCAGTACCCCCGACCCCACGTAGGGCAGCTCGGCCAGCTCGAGGAGCCCCTGAACCGTGCCGTCCTCTCCAAAGGTGCCGTGCAGGACCGGGAAGACCACGTCCGCGTCAAGCGGTGCGCCCCCGACGGCCAGTCCCCGGCCGGGGACCACGCTCACCGAGGTGGGGGCCGGCACGATCTCCAGGCGCTCGCCGTAGGGTTCCCGAACGAAACGCCCCTGCTGCTGGTAGTGCCATACGCCGCTCGGGTCGATGCCCACGAGCAGCACCTGGTAACGGTTGGGGTCGAGGTTGCGGGCCACGGAGGCAGCCGATCGGCAGGAAACCTCGTGCTCACCGGACTTTCCCCCGAACAGCAGGCACACGCGGGTCATGTTCCCCTCCTGCTCTCGAATCGCTGGTCTTTCGCCTGCGCCCCGATTATAGCGGCCGTGCCCGGGTTTGACCACCGGCCTGCACCAGGAGGGACGCCTCGAGCCGGAATGTGCGCTCCTCTCCGCCCACGGTGGCTGTCACCAGGACCAGGACCCGGGTGGGAAGATCCTCGCCGACGGGCGCCTCGCGCTCCGCCGTGGGAGCGGCAGCCAGAGTGGCCGTAAGGGTGGTAGTGGCCCGAGCGGCCAGGCGGGGCAGCTCCCCGGTGAGCAGTCCACCCGTGAGCCCCGGAATGGCGACCTGGAAGCGCACATCGCGCATCGCCGTGCCGGTCAGGCTGCGCAGCGGCAGGCGGAGCGTCGGTCCTTCCCGCCCTCCCACGGGCGGAGGGGACAGGACCGGGTCCTCCAGCTCCAGGGACGGCACCGCGACCAGGATCTCACGCGCCCCGTTCCGCCGCCGTTCCAGCTCCCGAATGCGCACCGGCAGCTCGGGATCCACGGGGTCCCGAGCCCGCAGCGCCCGGAGGATCCGGAGGGCGGCGTTGTAGGACTTCTCGGCCTCGGCCAGCAGGAGGCGTTCCTCGTAGCCCGCGGCCAGCTCGACCAGGACAGCGGCTTGCGCGAGCTCCAGCTCGCGGTCGGGGACACCCGAGCCGCGGGCTCCCGGAGGCTCGCCCGACAGCGCGGGAGGCTCCCCCGTCGCCGCCGCTCCTCCGGCCGCCGCCGGCGTCTCGCCGGTCAGGACCGGCGTCTCGCCGGTCAGGACCGAGCGGGCCATCAGCAGAAGCCCCCGGGCGCGGCAGGCCTCGAGGAGGGCGGCCAGCTCGCCGCTGCCGGGCTCCCGTTCCCGGAGCGAAGCCGCGCCGCCTCCCTCGCTCCACCGGCGCAGCAGCCCGGCCAGCTCCACGTCCGCAGCTTCCGGAGGGTCGGCGAATCGGGGCACGGCGCCCGCGCCCTCCGCGCCCCCCGCAGCCCGCTGGAGGCCCTCGTCGAAGTCGACGAAGCGCAGCAGCCGCCGCGACAACGGGTCCAACAGGTACAGGGCGCGCTCGCCCTCCACGGCGATCCGATAGAAGGCCGGCAGAGACTGTCGCACCCCGGCCTCGAAATCCTGAAGGCGCCACAGCGGCCAGCCGGCCGCATCGAAGCGCCACAGCTCTCCGGCTCCGCCCATGACGAATCCCCCGTCGGGGAAAGTCCGGAGAAGCTGCGGAAAGGGCAGGTCCTGAGGGCTCACCAGCGGCCTGATCGAGCCGATCTCTTCGAAGCTGGGGTCTTCCGCCGACGGGTCGGGACAGGCGGCCTGCCGGATCTTGCGCTCCTCCAGATCATAGAGCCACAGCGCGCCCCCGGGGCCCGCGGCCAGGGCCACGTAGAACGGGGAGGGCAGGGGGATGGCGGCGGTCCGCAGCCCCCGGTCGGCCCGCCTCAGCAGCCACACCCGCCCCGGTGAGAGCACGGCGATCCCTCCGCCGCCGAGCCCGGCGGCGTCCTGGGCCCCCAGGGGGCCGACCGGGGTCTGTTCGGCGGTCAGCCCATCCGGGGGATACCGCAGCACGCTCCCCTCTGCGTACACGATGGGCTCGCCCCAGGGGTCCACGGCCAGGTGCGAGGGTATGAGCCCCTCGGGAAAGCGCTCCCGGAGCGCCAGGTCGCGCACGCTGCCCGGGGTGAGCTCGAAGCGGGGACCCAGCTCGAGGGTGCGGTCGGAGAACAGCAGGACCGGGCCATGCGGCCCCGCCTCGCAGCCCAAGGGCTCGCCCGCTGGCCCGGGCCCCTGGGCCGGGAGGGGCAGAACGGAGAGCTCGAGCAGGGCGGCAAGGCGCGGGGGCGCATACTCCGGCTCGGGGTAGCCCCGGGACCGGACCCAGAGGCCCAGGATTTCTCCCCCCAGGGCCGCCGCCACGACCCGGGGCTCGGAGGAGAAGACCCGCGTGCGGCTCTCGGCCGGCGCGCCGCCCGGGTCCAGGAGGCTCGCCTCGACGAGGCAACCCCCTGCCGCCCTTCGGATTGAAGCCCGCACCGCCGGCTCCGGGAGGCCCGCGCCGGCCTCGGCATCCTGCAGCGGCCCGGCCAGGCGGAGCCCCGAGGCGGCGTGGGCCCCCCACCAGTCGTACAGGGCCTTTTCGAACGCGTCGGTGCCTGGAGCCCCTGCGGGGCCTCCCTGTGGGGGCTCCGTGGTCAGCTCGAGGAGACGCAGGGTGGGAAGTCCGGGGCCCGCGGTCTGTTCGCCTTCCTGGGCCAGGGCAGGGAGCCACGCCCGGAGCAGCAGGGCGCAGCAGGCAAGCCAGAGCTGGGTTCCCCGGTGTCTCATGGCCCGTATCCCAGCTCCCCGAGGAGCTGCGCCGCCACCTGCGCCTCGTTCCAGGGCCGGGGGCCCTCGGCATACAGGATGCTCTCCTCGTGGCCCTTGCCGAGGAGCAGCACCGTGTCTCCCGCGGAGGCAGCCTTCAGGGCGTTGCGGATCGCTTCCCGGCGCTCTGGCTCGACAAGGGGCTCCTTGCCCGCCGAGCGTACCCCGGCGGCGATCGCCTGGAGGATCTGGAGGCGGTCCTCTGCCCTGGGGTCTTCGTCGGTCAGGATCACGGTGTCGCAGAGCCGCCCGGCCAGGGCCCCCTGCTGGGAGCGCTTGTCTACGTCCCGCTCCCCCGCCGAGCCGAAGACCGCGATCAGGCGCCCGGAACAGTGCCGCCGCACCAGGGGCAGCAGCTGCTCGAAGGCCCGGGGCGTGTGGGCGTAGTCCACGATGACCTCGAAGGGCTGGCCGCCGCGGACCCGCTGCATCCTTCCCGGCACTCCCTCGAGGCGCTCGACCTGCGGCGCGATCGCCTCCAGGGGCAGGTCGAGGAGGTTCGCCACGACCAGGACTGCGGCGAGGAGGTTCTGTGCGTTGTAGGCCCCGGGCAGACCGAGGTGGACCCGGACCGCCTCCGCGCCGCGGTGAAGGGTCAGGCTGGAGCCCGACAGGTCCCCTTCCAGGTCCCCCGCCCAGAGGTCCGCCACGGGGTCCCGGAGGCTGTAGCTGAACACCGGGGCCCGGCTTTCGCCCCGCAGGTACGAGGCGCTGGGATCGTCCTGGTTCACGACGCCGAAGGGGCCCGGGGCGGGCCGCCCTGCGGCGGCGGGAGGCCCCGCCGGGGCGGAAGGTCCTGCCGCGGCCGACAGCGCGCGGAACAGGTTGGCCTTGTCGGAGCGGTACTGCTCGAAGCTCCCGTGGAACTCCAGGTGCTCGTGGCTGATGTTGGTCACGGCTGCGGCAGCGAAGCGCACGTCCCGCAGCCGGCCGGTCCGCTCGGAGAGCCCGTGGGAGGTGGCCTCCAGCACGGCGTAGCGCTTGCCGGCGTCGAGCATCCGCCGGAGCACCCGCTGCACGTCCGGGGCTTCCGGGGTGGACTGGCGCAGCGGGTTCTTCTCGACCTTTGAGCCGGTCTGGACGTGCACCGTGGAGAGGAACCCGGAAGGAGCGCCCAAGCCCTGCAGGAGCTGCTGGATGAGCCACACCGTGGTGCTCTTGCCGTCGGTGCCGGTCACCCCGACCACCGTGAGGCGCCGGGAAGGGTGCCCGAAGAAGGCCGCGGCCAGCGGGGACAGGGCCTGCCGGGTGTCGGGCACCCTCAAGTAGGCGACCCCGGCCGCGTAGCGCGGCAGGGCGGCGCTGTGCAGCACCGCCGCGGCCCCGCGGCGCAGGGCGTCCTCCACGTGGGAATGGCCGTCGGTGTGCAACCCCACCAGGGCGGCGAACAGCTCTCCGCCCCGGACGCGGCGGGAATCGTAGGCCACCTCGCGGACCTGCGTCTCGGCGCTTCCTCTGAGCTGCTGAAGGGGGATGGATGCGGCGAGCTCTGCCACCCGTCGAGATTCCACGGCGATTCGCCTCGGTCCGATGGTACCGGGCCCCGCGGGGTTGTGCAAGCCGCCGCCGGGGCTGTGTAGCCCCCGGCGCTGCGTCGCCGCCGATGCCCTGTCGCCGCCGCCATCGGGGTGCTATGATAGGGAGGCAGCGCCATGGACTGCGAGGGGTTCATCGTCCATTCGTATTCCCGCACCGTGCAGGGGGCCACCCGCCTGTACTTCCTGGGGTGCCTCTCCGACGGCCGCACCTTCGCGGTGGTAGAGGACCGGGAGCCGGTGGTCTTCTACGTGCGGGACTGCGAGGCGGAGAAGGCGGGGCCAGCGGCCCGGCAGTCCGGGGCGCGCCTCCAGGAGTGCGGCCTGCGCACCCTGGACGGGGAGCCCTGCCGGATGGTGCTCTGCGCCACTCAGGACATCCGTGCCTCCCTGAAGGCAGAGCTGGAGCGCCTGGGCGTGCGGACCTACGAGGCGGACTTGCGGCCGACGGACCAGTACCGCCTGAGCCGGGGCATCCGCGGACAGGTCCATGTCTCTGGGGAGTCACGCCCCGGGCGGGTCGTGGACCTGGTGTTCGTGAACCCCCGAATGCAGGCGGCGGAGGGGCTGCCGCGGCTGTCGTTGCTGTCCCTGGACATCGAGACGGACGTCCGGAGCTCCGAAATCCTGGCGATCGGGCTCGTCCATCGGGACCCTTTTCGGGAGCAGCCGCGGGAGGAGGTGCTGTTCGGGGGGCCGGAGCTCGATCGTCCCGAGATCGAATGCCTGGAAGGGGAGAAGAACCTGCTCCTGGCCTTCCGGCGCCGGGTACGGGAGCTGGATCCGGACATTATCACCGGGTGGAACGTGGTGGACTTCGACTTCCGAATGCTGGCCGCCCGCTTCCTGGTTCACGGGATCCCGTTCCGCCTGGGCCGCTCTCGGGAGCCAGGGGTGTTCTTCCCGCCCAGCGCGGGACGCGGAAGCCGCGTGATCCTTCCCGGGCGGCAGGTCTGGGACGCGATCCGGATCGTGCGGGCTTCGCCCGAGGGCTACGAGGACTACAGCCTGGAGACCGTGGCGGAAGCGGTGCTGGGGTACGGCAAGAGCTTCCTGCCCTCGGAGGGCGAGGGCCGGGTGGAAGCCCTGGAGCGCCTGCGCCGGCAGGACCCCGTGGCCTTCTGCCTGTACTGTCTCCAGGACGCCCGGCTCGTCCACGAGATCTTGGCCAAGACCGGTCTGTTCGAGCTCACGGTGAGGCGCTGCCAGCTCCTGGGCGTGGCGCCCGACCTGGCGTGGACCAGCATCCCGGCCTTCGAGCACCTGTACACCGAGGCCCTCCATGCCCGTGGCATGGTGGCCCCCTCCGCAGGGGTGGACCACCTGCCCATGGGGGCGGCCCCGGGGGGTGCCATCCTGACCCCGAGACCCGGGGTGTTCGACGACGTGCTGCTGTTCGATTTCCAGAGCCTGTACCCCTCCATCATCCGGAGCTTCAACATCGACCCGGTCAGCTACGTGCGTGAGCCGGTGTCGGAGCAGGACTTGATCGTGGCTCCCAACGGGGCCCGTTTCCGGCGGGAGCCCGCGATCCTGCCCCAGCTCCTGGACCGTTTCTTCGAAAGCCGGCGGGAGGCGCAGGCCCAAGGGGATGCGATCGCCTCCTTCGTCTACAAGATCATCATGAACTCCTTCTACGGGGTGCTCGGCGCCTCGGGGTGCCGCTTCGCCGGCTCGGAGCTCGCCGGGGCCGTGACCAGCTTCGGGCAGCAGATCCTGGGATGGTGCAGGGACTTCTTGGAGGCTCGCGGCCTGCAGGTGCTCTACGGAGACACGGACAGCCTGTTCGTCGCGGCCGAAGCGGATACCGACGGGGAGGCGCTGGCCCGAGAGGTGGGCGAGGCCGTGAAGGAACACCTGGGCGGGCGCTACCGGGTGCAGCCCCGCCTGACCCTCCGGTTCGAGAAGCACTATCTGCGTTTTCTCCTGCCCCCGCTGCGGGGGGCAGGGTCAGCGGGGCGGGGTCGGGCCAAGGGTTATGCCGGGCTGCTGGCACCTCTACCTGCGGCGCGGCCGCGCGGGACGGGCCCGGACGCGTCCCTCGGGGATGCCGAGGACATTTCCGCCCGCATCGAGGTCAAGGGCATGGAGGCGGTGCGGCGGGACTGGACGGACCTGGCCCACGACTTTCAGCTCAGGCTGCTGGAGTTGCTGTTCCTGCGCAGACCCCTCGAGGAGATCCGGGACTACTGCCGGTCGGTGGTCCACGCCCTGTACGAGGGCCGCCTGGACGACAAGCTCGTGTACCGCAAGGCTCTGCGCAAACCCCTGTCCGACTACACCCGCAGCACGCCTCCCCACGCGCGCGCCGCGGCGCTCCTGGAGCCCGCGCAGCAGCGCGGCCTGATCCGCTATGTGGTCACCCGGGAAGGCCCCCAGCCGGAGGGACTCCTGACTGCGGCCATCGACTACGATCACTACGTGGAGAAACAGCTCGAGCCGATCGCCGCCACCTTGACCGAGGTGCTCGGCGTGGATCCGGGCGCGATCCTCGGGTCGGATCGACAGCTGTGGCTGCTGTAGCGCAGTGCCGGGGGGACCCCCGGGCACAAGAAAGCCCCCCGGAAGCGGCTTGCGCCGTCCCGGGGGGCCGAATCGCCGTTGCGGTCCCGGGTCCGATCAGAACCAGAACATCGCCGTCGCGCCCAACAGCCCCGAGCTGGCGGCCAGATCCACGCCGTCGTCCACGGTCAGGTCCATGATGTACGTGAGACCCAGCGAGAGCTTGCCCAGCTTGATGTCCCCGTTGAGCTTGACGTTGAAGCCCTTGTCCAGGCTCTTGTCCACGAAGTTGTAGTTGAGGCTCAGGCCACCTCCCGCGGACAGGCGCAGGAACAGGATGTCGAAGGCCAGCCCGGCATCGAGGTAGGTGTCGATGCTCGAGTAGTCGCCATAGGAGAAGAGCCCCAAGGCCTCGAGCTGCAGGATGCTCCACTTGAAGCGCAGGTCCGGACCGAAGGAGAACTTGTTCACGTTCCAGTCCGGCACGCTGATCTCCTGCCCCACCAGGAGCGGGGAGTTGTACAGGGCAGTACCGCCCACACCAAACTCGACGTCGGCGAAGACGGCAGCGGGCAGCAACAGCACCAAACCGATGAGAAGGATCTTCTTCATGCATCACTCCTTTGAGCCGAAGTTTCTCTTCCAGGGAATATACCGCGCCGCATCGGGATTTTCCAGGGTTTTGGAAGAGAGCCGGCTTCCGGCGGCCTGCCGCCGGCCCGCAACTGGCCTGTCGCCGGCCCGCCACCGCTGCATCGCCTTGACGCGGGGCGAGGGGAGCGCATACTGTGGAGGCACGCGAGGAGGTTAGGACACTCAATATGGAAAAGAGAAAGCTTTCGATGCCCTTCTGGTGCGTGGCCAACCCCGTGGGCGACCCCTTCGGGGGGCACGTCATGGACCGAATGTCTTCCGTGGAGATCTGCGATCTGCTGTGCAAGGCCAAGAAGGACGGCCTGATCGACTACACCTCCACCCACGACGACAACCTGGTGCCGTGGAACCCGGAGAACTCCAAGGACGACCTGGACCCGGACAGTGAGACCTCCAAGACCTTGCGGGAGATCAAGAGCCGGATGGACAAGGTCGGACTCAAGATGATGATGGTGACCTGCGATCTCCACGACCACCAGCTGTTCCGCAACGGCGGGCTCACCAATCCCAGCCCCGAGATCCGGGTGCTGGCCGCGCAGAAGGTGATGCGCACCATCCGCATCGGCAACTTCTTCGACGTCCCCTACCTGACCTACTGGGTCGCCCGGGACGGCTTCGAGACCCCCTTCGCCCTGCAGTGGGAGAACACCTACCGGTACCTGGTGGAGGGCTTGAACCTGGTGACCCGCTACGTCCGGGCCAACAACTTCTCGATCAGGAACGGGACCATCGAGAGCAAGCCCAACGAGCCTCGGGCGGAGATGCTCCTGCCCTCCACCGGCCACGCCCTGGCCCTGATCGACTCCCTGGAGGAGCCGGCCTTCTGGGGGGTGAACCCCGAGCTCCTGCAGCACGAGGGCATGACCCTCCTGTCCCCCTTCGTGGCTCTGGCCCTGGCGATTCACCGGGGCAAGCTGTTCTTCCTGCATCTGGGCAACCAGAAGCCCGGGCAGTTCGACAACGACTTCCCCACCATGATCGGCATGAACGGGGTCAAGGAGCTGGTCGGCATGTTCTGGCTCCTGGACCGGTTGAACTGGCAGGGGCACTTCGAGTTCGACAATCACATCCTGCGGACCGACACCGCCCCGGGCAGGGAGAACGCCGTCAAGATCCGGATGGACTTCATCCGCTACAACGTCGAGAACGTGCGCCTGGCGGAGAAGAAAGCCCAGCAGATCAAGGAGGACAAGGAGATCCGCAAGGCCCAGGAAGCCATCTGGGAAGGGGCGGCGCACCTGGCCCGCATGCTCGCCCAGGGAGACACCCGGGGGCTGCTCGACCAGCAGGTCGAGGTCTCCAGGGTGAACGGGCGGCCGGTGGACATCACCGGGCTGGACACCCTGGTCAACCGCCGGCTCCTCGGGCTCTAAGGGGAACGTTCCCGCGGTTGCGGCGCGGCCGCTCCGGGGGCTGCGGCACGGGCGAGGCGGGAGGGCCGCCACCGATGAACAACAAGGAGATCGCCGCGGTCCTGCACAGGATCGCGGTCTACCAGGAACTGGCCGGCGAGAATCCCTTCAAGTCGCTGGCCTTCGACAAGGCTGGCAGGATCGTGGAGCGCCACCCGGACAGCTTCGAGAAGCTGGCCGCGGAAGACCGCCTGGGGGGGATCAAGGGGATCGGCAAGGGGATCGCCGAGGTCCTGCGGGACCTGGCCGCGAACGGCCGCTCGGCCCTCCTCGAGGAGCTCAAGTCCTCCTTCCCCCCAGGGCTCGAGGAGCTCCTGACCCTGGGCGGGCTGGGACCCAAACGCGTGCGGATTCTGTGGCAGAAGCTCGGGGTCACCAGCGTGGGTGAGCTGGAGTACGCCTGCAAGGAGAACCGGCTCGTGGCTCTGGAGGGCTTCGGGGAGAAGAGCCAACAGAACATCCTGCGGGCCATCGCCTTCAAGAAACAGTACCAGGACCTGTACCGCTACCACGAGGCCCGCGCCATCGCCGAGGCCCTGGTGGAGGAGGTCCTGGCCGGCGGCCTGTTCGCCAGCGTCGAGATCGCCGGCAGCCTGAGGCGGGGCAAGCGCATCCTCAAGGACGCGGACATCCTGTGCGTGGCCCGGGACGGCGCGGACCCCGAGGCGGCGAGGCGCTCCCTCACGGAGCTGGCGGACGAGGAGGGCGTGATCGCCGCCGGAGACACCAAGGTCTCGATCCGCCGGGGGGGCATGCAGGTGGACTTCCGGCTGGTCCCTGCCGCCTCCCATCCGGCGGCCCTGCAGCACTTCACCGGCTCGAAGGAGCACAACACCCTGCTGAGGGCCCGCGCCAAGGGGCTGGGCCTCAAGATGAACGAGTACGGGGTGTTCCGGGGCGAGAAACCCCTGCCGCTGTCCGACGAGGCGGCGGTCTATGGCGCTCTCGGGCTGCCCTGGGTCCCGCCGGAGCTCCGGGAGGGGGAAGAGGAGATCGAGGCCGCCGAGGCCGGCCGTCTCCCGGCCCTGGTGGAGCCGCAAGACCTCCGGGGCCTGATCCACGCCCACACCACCTACTCCGACGGCACCCTGAGCGTGGAGGAGCTGGCCCGGGCCTGCCGGGAGCGGGGTTTCTCCTACCTGTTCCTGAGCGATCACTCCCGGAGCGCCGGCTATGCCGGGGGCCTGAGCATCGAACGCCTCCGGGAGCAGCGTCGCGAGGCGGAGGCGGTGGGCCGGGCCCTGGCCCCTTTCCGGATCTACTGCGGGGTGGAGTCGGACATCCTCGCCGACGGCAGTCTGGACTATCCCGACGAGGTGCTGGCGGAGCTGGACTTCGTGATTGGCTCGGTGCACTCGGGGTTGTCCATGAGCCCGGAGGCCGCGACCGAACGCCTGCTCCAAGCGGTGGCCAATCCGTACCTGACCATTCTCGGTCACCCCAGCGGGGCGCTGCTGCTCTCGCGAAAGGGGTACGAGTACGACGAGGGGCGGCTGTTCGCCGCGCTCCTGGAGCACGGGGTGGTGCTGGAGCACAACTGCAACCCGTACCGCCTGGACCCGGACTGGCCGGCGCTCAAGCGGGCCTCCCGCCTGGGCATCCCCGTGGCCCTCTGCCCGGACGCCCACGGCCTGGAGGACCTGGGGTTCGTGCGCTTCGGGCTGCTGATGGCCCGCAAGGCCTGGCTGGAGCCGGCCGGGATCTTCAACTGCAGGAGCGTGGAGGAGATCGATGCCTACCTCGAACGACGAAAAGTCCGCGCGGGTGCTTGAGATCCTGCGGATCCTGAGCGCGGAATACCCCGACGCCAGGCCGCACCTGGACTATCGCAACGCCTTCGAGCTGCTGACGGCCACGATCCTGGCGGCCCAGTGCACGGACGAGATGGTCAACAAGGTGACCCCGGAGCTGTTCCGGCGCTACCCGGATCCCACGGCCCTGGCCGGGGCGGATCCGCCGGCCCTGGAAGCCCTGATCAAGTCCACCGGCTTCTACCACAACAAGGCCAAGAGCCTGCTGGCGATGGCCGGGACCCTGGTCGAGCGCTTCGGCGGGCGGATGCCGCAGAGCGTGGAGGAGCTGACCGAGCTTCCGGGGGTGGGGCGCAAGACCGCCAACGTCGTGGCCGGCAACTGCTTCGGCGTTCCCGCCATCATCGTGGACACCCACGTCAAGCGCCTGGCGGGACGCCTCGGGCTGAGCGACCAGAGCGACCCGGACAAGATCGAACGGGAGCTGTGGGAGGTGGTCCCGGAGCGTGACCGCACCCGCTTCTCGGCGGTGGTCAACGAGCACGGCCGGCGGGTGTGCACGGCGCGCAAGCCTCGATGCCCCGAGTGCCGCATTGCCCATCTGTGCCCGTATCCTGAAAAGACCCCGGGGTAGGGGCCTGTCGGCGGAACCACTGACGTTTCCTGCCGACAAGATCTTCTTTTGTTGTTATATTTGCTCTCGGACTGGAGAGACCCGATGAAGGCAGAAATCGTGCTGTGGCTGATCGCGGGAGGCCTTTTGTGCGCCCACCCCGCCCTCGCCCAGTCCGGCAGCGGCGCCGGGATGGGGGCGGGGACTTCCCCCTCCAGCACCACGGCCGGCGCCCCGACCCAGCAGGCCGTTCCGGAGGGGCCGCCGATCTCGGTGGCGGCGGAAAGCGTGCAGTTTCGCACCATCTCGGTGGGCGGGCGGCTGCGCCCGGCCAGTCGGATCGTGCACCAGGCCCCGACGGCCGGGATCGTGGCCTCGGTGGAGGTCTCGGTGGGACAGCTGGTACGGGCGGGGCAGCCGCTGTTCAGCATCCGCCGCCGCGACGACGTGAACAACCTGTACAAGCCCACCGTGGTGACGGCGCGGATCGGCGGCCGGGTGGCGGAGGTGCCGATCGACCTGCATGACGAAATCTCCACCGGGGCGGAAGGGGTAGTGGTCATCGGCACCGAGAGCTACGCCCTCGAAGCGGCGATCAGTGACAAGGATGCCTTCAAGGTCGAGGTGGGCCAGGGGATCGCGGGGCGGACCGCCGGGGGTACCCTCCTGAACGGGGTCCTGACCAGCCGTTCCCAGGAGCCGGACTACCAGACCGGGCTCTTTACCCTGACCTTCGAGTTCCCCAACAGCCAGCGAACCTATATCGGAGAGTTCGTGCTCATCGAGCTGCCCGTGGACCGTTCCCGGGGGCTGTTCGTCCGCCGCGAGCTGGTGGTGCGCCGGTACGGCAGCTACTACCTGTGGGTGGTGGATCCCGAGGGCCGCCTGGAGGCCCGGGAAGTGACTCTCGGGCCGACCTACGGGAATCTGGTGCGGATCGACCAGGGGCTGGAAGCCGGCGAACGCTATCTGAACCGCCTGACCGGTCGGGAGCGCGAGGGTGCCCAGGTCGTCGACCCCGGAGCCTAGCGTGCTGACCGGGATCTTCAAGAAGAAGGTCGGATTCCTCCTTCTCGTGGTCGTGCTGTGCCTGGCCGGGGGCCTGCTGGTCACCCAGCTGCCGATCCAGCTGTATCCCCAGACCCAGAGACCCAGGGTCCGTGCCACCATCAATCACTACGGGATCTCGGCGGTGGACTTCGCGGATGAATACGCGGAGGAGATCGAAAGCCAGCTCCTGGCCATCACCGGGGTGGACCTGCTGGAGGTGGAGTACGAGAACGACCGCAGCTCC
>JAFGFV010000129.1 GCA_016930895.1 Spirochaetales bacterium
CGCCCGGTCAGGCGCGGCCCGCGCTTCCGAACAGGCGGCGGTTCTTGTCGGCGTACATCCCCACGAGCTCCTCGCGGGCTGGCCCGAGGTACTGCCGCGGGTCGATGGTGCCGGGCTTTTCGGCCAGGATCCTGCGGATCGTCGCGGTCATGACCAAATAGCCGTCGGAGGCGATGTTGACCTTGCAGACGGTCATGGTGGCGGCGCGGCGGATCTGCTCTTCCGGGATCCCGACGGCGTCCCTGACGGCGCCGCCGTGCTCGTTGATCATGGTCACGTACCGCCCCAGCACGGAGGAGGCGCCGTGGAGGACCAGGGGGAACTCCGGGAGCCGGCGCTGGATCTCCTCGAGCAGGTCCAAGCGCAGGGCCGGCTCGAAGCGGCCGCCGCTCTCCCGGGAAGCCTCCGCCGCCACCTTGGTGAGGCCGTGCATGTTGCCGACCGATACCGCGAGGCTGTCGACGCCGCTCCTGGCCACGAACGCCTCGACCTGCTCGGGGTCCGTGAACACGGAGCGGCCGTGAGCGACCTCCTCCTCGGCCCCGGCCAGGGCCCCCAGCTCGCCCTCCACGGTGACCTCGTGGCGGTGGGCGTAACGGACCACCTCGGCGGTGGCGGCCACGTTCTCGTCGAACGGCAGCGCGGAGCCGTCCAGCATGACCGAGGAGTAACCGTCCTCGATCGCGGCCACGCACTCCTCGAGGCGTTGGCCGTGATCCAGATGCATGGCCACCGGCATCGGGTCCGGTCCGCTGCGGGCGAGGGCCCCCAGGCCTCGGATCAGGTGCCGCACCAGGACGGGATCGAAGTACTCCCTGGCGCGCCGGGACAGCTGCAGGATGACCGGCGAGCGGCTCTCGCGGCAGGCTCGCAGGATGGCTTCGGCGTGCTCGAGGGTGACGAAGTTGTACGCCGGCACGGCGTAGCCGCCGGCCAGGGCCCGGCGGAACATCTCGCGGGTGTTGACGAAGCCGATTTCCTGATACAGTGCCACGGCCCTGCTCCTTGCTCGCGGGTGGCGCACCGCCCCACGCCGCGGTATCTCGCACGCTACCCCGGAAGGCCCGCGCTGTCAACGAGCCTGAGCTCGCCCGGGTTTCCGCCGGGGCGGTGGACACGGTCCCTTGACAGCGGCGCCAAGGTCGGGTAGGCTTAGTGCGTTAAGTCATTCGGCGCAAACGGAGACGGAATGTCAGAGAATCGCAAAGACGGGCCCCGCGCGGCCCAGAGCGTGGCAGTGGAGCCGGAGCGGATCCCCTTGGAGCTCCTGAAACGCATGTACCGTCAGCTGTACACCATTCGGGTGTTCGAGACCCGCTGCATGAAGCTGTACCGCAGCGGCGACATCCGCGGCTATCTCCATCCCTACCTCGGGGAGGAGGCCATCGCGGTTGGGACGTGCGCCGCCCTCGAGGAGCGGGACTACATCGTAAGCACCCACCGGGGTCACGGGCACTGCATTGCCCGGGGCGCCGGTCTGGAGCGCATGGTCGCCGAGATCATCGGCCGGGAAACCGGTTACTGCCGGGGCCGGGGAGGGTCGATGCACATCGCCGACTTCGACACGGGGAACCTGGGCGCGAACGGCATCGTCGGCGGCGGGATCCCGCTCGGGGTCGGCGCGGCCCTGGGAACCTGGGTCCGGGGGGAGGACCGCGTCACCGTGATCTTCTTTTCCGACGGGGCCTCGAACAACGGCGTGTTCGCCGAAAGCCTGAACCTGGCGGCCATCTACTCCCTGCCGGCGGTCTTCGTCCTGGAGAACAATCGCTATGCCG
This sequence comes from Spirochaetales bacterium, assembly GCA_016930895.1. The sequence continues at coordinate 1,779 of JAFGFV010000129.1, forward strand.
CCCAGACCCCGGTCGAGACGACCAGCCGGTTGCAGGAGCTGTACCGGCGGGGGCTCGGCTACGGGGTGGAATCCTGGGGGGTCGACGGCAACGATCTGGCGGCGGTCTACGCCAGCGCCCGCCGCGCCGTGGAGCTGTGCCGCTCCGGGCAGGGCCCGGTGCTCATCGAGGCCCGGACCTATCGTCACCAGGGCCATCACGTCAACGATCCCGGGTCCTACATGCCCCAGGAGGAGCTGGAGTTCTACAAGTCGAAGAAGGACCCCGTGGCGTTGACCCGGGCCGCTCTGGCCCGGGAAGTGGACGAGAAGCAGATCGCCGCGCTGGAGCGGGCGGTGGACCAGGAGATGGAGGAGGCCGTGGAGTTTGCCCGGCGGAGCCCGGAACCGGACGTGCAGGAGTTTCTCCGGGAAGTGGAGGCCCTGCAGTGAGCCCGGGAACGGATTCGGCCACCCGCACCCTGATGTACCGGGAAGCCCTCAACGAGGCCCTGCGCGAGGAGATGCGCCGGGACAGTCGGGTCTTCTGTCTGGGGGAAGGCATCGGCAAGAAGGGCGGCTCCTACAAGGTCACCGTCGGGCTGTTCGACGAGTTCGGACCGCGCCGGGTCATCGACACCCCGATCGCCGAGGCCAGCTTCACCGGCGCGGCCGCAGGGGCCGCCATGACCGGGATGCGCCCCGTCGTGGAGCTGCTGTTCGTGGACTTCAGCCTCCTGGTGCTCGACCAGCTGGTCAATCAGGCGGGCAAGTACCGCTTCATGACCGGCGGGCACGGGCGGGTGCCCATGGTGCTGCGCACCCAGGGGGGGGTGGGCGCCGGCCTTGCCGCTCACCATTCCCAGAGCCTGGAGGCCATCTTCTACCACTTTCCGGGTCTCAAGCTCGTGATGCCCTCCACGCCGTACGACGCCAAGGGGCTGCTCAAGTCCGCGATCCGGGACGACGACCCGGTGGTGTTCCTGGAGCACAAGCTGCTCTACATGACCAGCGGGGAGGTCCCGGAGGAGGAGTACGCCATTCCCCTGGGCCAGGGGGAGATCAAACGCGCGGGACGGGACGTCACCCTGATCGCCTGGTCGGGGATGGTGCCCAAAGCCCTGGAGGCGGCTTCGACTCTGGCCGCGGAGGGGATCGAGGCGGAGGTCGTGGACCTGCGTACACTGGTGCCCCTGGACCTGAAGATGGTCCTGGAGTCGGTGCGCAAGACCGAGCACGTGGTCATCGCCCAGGA
>JAFGFV010000130.1 GCA_016930895.1 Spirochaetales bacterium
GGTGTAGGCCTCCAGGAGGTCGGACTCGGCCTCCAGCTGCTCGCCCCCGATGCTCCAGATCACGTCGCACTGGGGGTTGTCCTTCTCCGCCCGGACGCGGGCCACCACGTCGGCGGAGCCCAGCTTGACCACATCGGCCCTGATGCCCGTGGCCTTCTCGAACAGCGGGACCATCCCGTCGATGATCGTCTGCTCGTGGGCCGAGTACAGGACCACGCTCCTTTCCGCTTCCTGCTGAGCGCCGGCGAACAGCGCCAGCGGCACCAGCAGGAGCAGGGCTACGAGAAGTGCTCGTGCTTTCATGCGTACCTCCTTAAAGGTTTTTCTATGCCACACCGACGGTGCGGGCCGCACCTCCTGTGCGGTTGTCACAGCCATTTTTCGAGCTCCCCGACCAGGTCGGTTTCGCCCTTGCGGTAGTGGAGGGTCTTGAACCCGAGCCGCCCGGCGGCGGCGCAAAAGTCCTCCACGTCGTCGACGTACACGCACTGGCCGGCTTCCAAGCGGGAACGCTCGAGCAGGGCCTGCCAGATGCCCGGATCGGGCTTCATGACCCCGACCTTGAAGGAAAAGATGTGCTGCTCCGGAAGGGTGGCGAGCTCCTCCTGCTCGTACAGCCAGAGGGAGTGCAGGTAGGGGATGTTCGACAGGATGAAGACCCGCTTGCTCCGGGCGGCCAGGCGAAGGGCGTTCATGCCCTCGGGATTGAGGGAGAAGCCCTCCTTGAACTCTTCCCGGAACTCCTCGAAGCTCCAGCCGCCGTCGGCCTGGATGCGCTCCTTGATGCGCTGGAAGTGTCCCCGGGAATCGTACCTGCCGGTTTCCGACTCGAGCTCGATGTCCGTGCCGTAGATGTGGGCGCAGACCTCCTGCCCCGTCAGGGGGGAGTGCTCGGCCAGGCGGGCGCAGATCTTGAGGCGTTCGACGTTGGCCAGGACATTGCCGAAGTCGAAAACGACCGCTCGAATCCCGCTCATGCTCCGTTTCGCATCCCTCGCGCAGCCCGCACTATCACCTTCCGCGATGGTGTGGCCATTGGCCGACCGCATTCCCCAACATTACCAGCATACTTCCAAGCGGATCGACCCGGCAAGCGATAATCCTTGATTCCCCAGGGGAATCTGACTACCCTTTGCCGGTGAACTCGGCAACCGGATCCGACGGCCGCCGGCTGTCGGGCTTCCTGCTGGTCCTTCTCGCCCTGAGCCTGGCCTTCCGGGCGGTCTCGGCGGCCTCCCACGGAGGCCAGGTCTTCCGGGCTGCCTCCCTGCTGATTCCGTCCCTGGATGCGGCGGTGCTCGCGCTGCTGATGTGCCTGCATGCGTGGGTGCGTCTTCCCGGAGGTCGGCTCCTGGCGGGCGTGCTGGCCGGGGTGGCCCTGTTCCTGCTCGTGTTCGGGGCAGCCGATGCCCTGGTGCCGGTGTTCTTTGACCGGCCGCTGGTCCTGCATTCGGACATCACCTACATCCCCGACCTCCTGGCCCTGCTGCGGGACACGAGCTCTCCGTGGCTCTTCTATCCAGGGGTGATTCTGCTGGCCCTGGTGCTGGCCGCAGCGGCCTACGGACTGTACCGGGGATTCGAGATGCTCCGCCGGGCCTTCGGGCAGCCCGCCTACCGGTACGTGGCGCTCGCGCTGACTGGCGCCGTTCTCCTGCCGGTCCTGCTCGGCGTGCTGCCGGCCGGGCGGAGCAGCGTGGTGCCGCGTGCGGCCCGGGAGCTGGCCGGGCTGGTCCGCCGCGGCGCCTATCTCGAGGAGCAGCAGCGGTACATCGAGACCCGCAGCCGGGCCGTCGAAGCCGGGGTCGGAAGCGCCGGCCCCTCCGGGGACGCGACGGAGACGAACCTGGAGCCGCCGGCGACGGCGGGCATCAGGCCCTTGAGCGGACTGGGCGGGCGCGACGTGTTGCTGTTCATCGTCGAGTCCTACGGGTTCACCGTCTACTCCGAACCGGAGCACTTTGGAGCGATCGAGGGCAGCCTGGGGGAATACGAAGCAGCCCTCGAGCAGGCCGGGTACGCAGTCGTCTCCGCCTTCCTGACCTCCACGGCCTTCGGCGGGAACTCCTGGCTGGCGGACTCGACCCTGGCCACGGGGGTCAGGATCGACAACCAGAGCGCCTACGAGCTGCTGCTCGAGTCGGAGGTCAAGCCCATGGCCCGCTACTTCGAGGAGGCGGGCTACCGCACCGTCGTGGCCATGCCGGGCACCACCAGCGCGTGGCCGGAAGGGGACTTCTTCGGGTTCGAGAAGAAGTACTACTACCGCGACCTCGGCTACCGGGGGCCGAACCTCAAGTGGGCCCCCATGACCGACCAGTATGTCCTGGATGTCATCCATCGGCGGGAGGTGGCTGCGGCGGAGCGCCCGCTCTTCGTGCAGTACGTCCTGGTCTCATCGCACTACCCGTTCAACCTGATCCCCCGGTACTTCGAGGACTGGTCGATGATCGGGGACGGAAGCATCTACGGCCAAGACGGGTCGGTCACGGTGCTGCCGATCGAGCCGGGGAGCAACACCGGCGGGGCGCGGGGCTACGTGGCGGCCATGCGCTACGAGCTGGAGCTGATCACCGAGTACCTGGCGCGGTTTGTAGCCAGAGACGCGCTGGTCGTGATCCTGGGGGACCACCAGCCCTACAGCGGGATCACCGGCAGGGGCAAGCCCTGGTCCGTGCCGATCCACGTGGTGAGCCGGGAGCGAGAGCTGCTGGAGCCCTTCCGCCGGCGAGGGTACACCCCGGGGTGGATCCCCCGGCAGCCGCTACCCCACCCCGGGATGGAGACCTTCCTGCCGGGGCTGATCGAGGACTTCAGCCTCCCGGGGGCTGACCGGGACGGCGCTTCCTGACTCCGGTAGCGGCTCCTGGCTGGTCGGGGCCCGAGGACGCCGTCTCAGCCCGATTGTCATGGCCAGCAGGCCGATTCCCGCGACCAGCAGATCCCGGCCGCGGACGTACAACAGCAGGGCCCAGGCGGACTCGACGGGCAGCCCCAGAAGCGCGAACAGCGACACCTGCGTGAGCTCCAGGGCGCCCAGGGCCGCCGGAAAGGGAAGGAGAAAGGCGAAGCGGCTGCCTGCCAGCAGGATCACCACCTCCAGCCATCCCACGGGCACGCCCAGGAAGGCAAGCGCCAGCCATGTTTCCGCGAGGGTGAGCGACCAGACCAGCAGGAAGGACAGTCCCCCGAAGGCGACCGCATACCCCCGGGCGCGTCCAAAGGCGATGACCTGCTCCTCCGCGGCACCCAGCAGATGGCGGAAGCGGGAGGCGCGCACGCGCCTGCTTCCGGGGAGATGATCGGCAAGCCAGCTCAGGGGCCTGCGCCCGGCAAAGCTCAAGGACAGGTACAGCAGGGGCGGCAGGACCAGGACCCCCGGAACCAGGAACAGTGCCCAGGAGTCGACACCCAGCCCCGGGGAGCCTTGCCCGCCCCACCCGCGCGCGGCGATTGCCCACGCGCCCAGAGCGAGAAAGAGCAGGTTGCCCAGGAGCTCGAAGCTCTTGTCGAGAAGGATCGAGGCGGACCCGGTGGTGTATTCCAACCCGCTGCCCCGGCGGGCCAGCAGCAGCTGCACCGGCTCCCCGCCGAACTGCGGACCGGGGGTCAAATAGCTGACGGCGAACCCGGCCAGGCGGTAGCCGGCCAGGGAGGGCAGGGGGACTCGGGCGCCGAGCCGTCTCAGGATCAGGCCCCACCGCGCGGTCAGGACCAGCACGAACAGGGCGTTGACGCCCAGCAGCGTGAGGAGCGGAAGCCCCCGCAGCCGCCCCAGGACCGACAGGATCTCGCCGAAACGGACCTCCCGCAGGGCCCAGTACAGCAGGAGCGGCACCGCAAGCCAGGGCAGGTAGCGGAGCCATCCCGCCCGGCCGCCCATCCGGGTCTGCGGGCGGAGGGTCCGCGGCCGGAGGGACAGAGGCCCCGGTCCCACCAGGTAGAGCAGCAGGGCGCAGGCCACAGTGAGAAGGCCCGGGAGGTCCGCGCCGGCCGTGAAGAGCCTGGTTCCCTCCAGGAGCAGCAGCAGGAGAGCGGCCGGCGCGGTGCTCCATCCGGCTACCAGCATTCCCTGAAGCAGCAGGCGCGCGGCGCTCAGCAGGGGCACCGCCGCTCCGGGCCTCGCGGCTTGGATCACCCCCAGCACTGCCGCGGCCGCCAGGAGGCCCCGCAGCAGCAGAGGGGCCCACCGGTAGGCAGCCCGTGCCGAGGCGCGCAGCAGCCTGCGGTAGCCGGGGCCCTGCGGATCGAGGCGGCCGGACACCAGAAGCCAGTCCCGGAGGAAGCCCGCCAGCAGGGGAACCGCGACCAGGGCCTCGGCCACGGTGGTGACCGGGGGGGCCGCGATCGGCCACAGCAGCACGGCCAGCACCCCCATCTGGAAACCGGCGAGGCGCCGGCGGAGATAGCTCGGCGGCAGCTCGAGCAGCGGCAGGCCCCTGGACCTGCGCAGCGCCATGCCTGCCACGAACAGGTAGCGCGCCGCACCCACGGCCAGGAACGGCAGGGGCAGGCGTTCGTGGTACACCGCCAGGGACACGCCGAGCAGGACGGCCAGGGCGTCGAACTCCAGGTCCAGGAGGGCCCCCAGTCGGGTCTGGCTGGCGGTGCGGCGCGCCCACCATCCGTCCACGAAGTCGAGGCTCACGGCGAGGGTGAACAGAAGCGCCGGGGCCCAGGCGGCCCACCCCTCGGGCTCGGGAGCGAAGAGGTATCCCGCCAGCAGGGCGACCAGGGCACCCCGCACCCAGGTCAGGATGTTGGCCGGACCCCACAGCTTGTCGAGGTTCTCCCCGGAGAGCGCAGCCGAACGGCGCAGGAGCGGCAGGAGCAGCTGGAATGCGAGCACGGCACCGACTTTGAGGAGCCAGGGCCAGGCCTGGGCCGGGGACTGCCGCCAGGCCGTCAGAGCGAAGCCGGCGGCCAGGATGGCCGCGTGGGCCGCGGCCACGACCGCCCAGCCGCGCAGGAAGCGCCGGCCGTGGGTCACCGCAGCGCCCGCTCTCATGTCGCCGGGTCCTCGGCGCCGGGGTCTCCCGCGGCCTCTGCCTGGCGCTTCCTGAACACGAGGTAGAGGTATCGGACCCAGCCCCGCCGCAGGCACACCTGCAGGGCCGCGCCGCCGCGGCGGCTCGAGATCCACGGCCCGCTGAACGGAAGAAGGCCGAGGAGCCCGCGCGTGACGGCGGCCCGGGCGCTCCGCGCACGCAGATAGGGAGTGAGATCCGTTCGTCCCACCAGCTCCAGCCCCTGGGCCCGGGCCATGACCCGGGCGTCCTCCTCTCCCGGAAGCGGACCCAGCTGCCAGCCCTGCCGGAACGCTTCGAGAGCTCGCTGCCGGCGGACGGATCGACGGAGCCCGCGCTCCGGGGGATCCGCCGGTTCGGCGGAGAAATCGTCGCACAGGAAGAGCACCCCGTCCTCGGCGAGCCGCGCGGCTGCGCGCTCGAAGAAGGTCGCGGGATGGGCGGCGTGGCTGAAGGCCTCGATCGCGTACGCTGCGTCGAACCGGGCACCCGGGCTTCCCTCTTGGAGCGAGGCCGGGCCCTTCGCCTCCAGGAAGTCTCCTTCCACGAAACGACAGCGCTCCGCCGTCCCGTGCTCGCGGGCCAGCTCGCGGGCACGCTCTACCTGCGCCGGGCTGAGGGTCAGGCCCGTGACCTCCACGGGCAGGCGCTCGGCCAGCCACACGGCGGTGCCGCCGGCCCCGCAGCCCAGATCCAGCACCCGAAGCGCCCTCTGCCCATTCCCTCGGAGGCGGGGTGAGTGCTCCTCCAGAGTGTCCCGGATCAGGCCGTCCACGGAGCGGACCGCCTGCCTGCGCCGCCGCACCCCGGGAAGCCAGACAGGGCGGTGGATCACCTGTTCCCCCCGACCGCTCCCCCGGGAGAGCATCCACCGGGTGTTGGCCTCGTAGTAGCGCTTGACGCGAGCGGCCTGGGCGTTCAACGGGTCACCTTCAGCAAAGCTTCGGCACAGCCGCCTCAGTCCAGCAGATGCCCGAGTCGCTCTTTCTTGGTCTTGAGGTAGCGCTGGTTGTGCACGTTCGCGGGGATCACGATCGGGATGCGCCTGCGCACGGAAATCCCCTCCGCTTCGAGGCCGCGGATCTTTTCGGGGTTGTTGGTGATCAGCGAAACCGAAGGAATTCCGAGCAGGCGCAGGATCTCTGCCGCGGGTCGGTACTCCCGGGCATCGGCAGGCAGCCCCAGGCGGTTGTTGGCATCCACCGTGTCGATTCCCTGTTCCTGAAGGGCGTAGGCCTTGAGCTTGTTCAGCAGCCCGATGCCCCTGCCCTCCTGGCGCAGGTAGATCACCGCCCCGGCCTCCTGGGACTGGATGTAGCGCAGGCTTTCCTCCAGCTGGTCCCGGCAGTCGCAGCGCAGCGAGCACCAGACGTCCCCGGTGTGGCACTCCGAGTGGATCCGAACCGGGCAGCCTTCCACGCCCTCCACCTCCCCGTGGACCATGGCGGTGTGCTCCTTGCCGTCCCCACGATCCAGGAACCCGTACATGGTGAACAGGCCGAACTTGGTGGGCAGGCTGGCCCTAGCGACCAGCTCGATCTGGGGCGACGCCGGCGGCTGCGGAAACGGCAGCTCGCTCGGGGCTCGTCCCGAGCGGCGCTTCCCCTCCATGTGCTCATCGTGCTCATCCGGGAGAGGTCTTTGCGCTGGTGCGTTCATCGACACGTCCTTTTCCTTTTTTCCATGATCGTTCCCATTGATGAATCTTCCCAAATGATAGTCCCGGAGTGCCCCGCGAGGCAAACGGAATCGGCCCCCGGCTCCCGCTTGATCGCCCCGGGGCGCTGGTCTATCATCATGGGCATGGCCAGCCGGCTGCAGGTAACGGTCAGCTATGCCCAGAGCATCGACGGCCGGATCGCCACCGCAAGCGGCGACTCGCGGTGGATCTCCGGTCCCGCGACCCTCAGGCTTGCGCAGCGCTTGCGGGCCACCCACGAGGTGATCCTGGTCGGGATCGGGACGGTGCTGAGAGACGACCCGGAGCTGACCTGCCGGCTGCGGCGCCGCCCTTCCCCGGTGCGGGTCATCCTGGACACGCACCTGCGCCTGCCACTGGACTGCACGATCGTCCGCACGGCGAGACAGGTGCCCGTGATCGCCGCGACCTCTCAGGCTGGCGCGCTGGCGCAAGGGGGGGAGAAACGCCGGCGCCTCGAAGAGGCCGGCGTACGGGTCGCGGAGCTTGCCCTCGACGACTGCGGCCGGGTGTCGGCAGCGGAGGTCGTGAGCTTCCTGGCGTCCCAGGGACATCGGAGCCTGTTCATCGAGGGGGGCGGGGAGGTGATCACCTCCTTCCTTCGAGCGGGGCTGGTGAGCCGGCTTCTGGTCGTGACTGCGCCGCTGGTGATCGGCGCCGGCGTGCAGGCGGTCGGTGATTTGGGGGTCTGGAGCCTCGCCCAAGCCCTGAGGCCCGAGCGGGTACGGGCCCGGCGGAGGGGGGCCGACCTGGTCTGGGAGCTGGAGTTCCATGGGGCATAAGGCCAAGGCCCTGTACTTTGCGGCTCCCGGAAGGGTCGAGCTGCGGGAGGAGGAGGTCGCGCCGGGCCCGGGCGAAGTCCTGGTCCGCTCCTCCCTGATCGGGATCAGCCATGGCACCGAGATGCTCGCCTTTCGCGGCGAGCTGCCGCCGGGCCTGGAAGCCGACGCCACCCTGGCCAGCCTGCGGGGCAGCCTGGAGTATCCGCTCAAGTACGGCTACATCAACGTCGGAGTCACTGACGAGGGGCGCCGGGTCTTCGCCTTTGCCCCGCACCAGGACCTGTTCGCGGTGCCCGAATCCGAGCTGGTGCAGCTTCCGGCAGGCGTGTCCTTCGAGGACGCGGTGTTCCTGGCCAGCATGGAAACGGCCCTGGGAGTGGTCCACGACGCGGCTGTGCGCTACGGAGAGGACGCGCTGGTGGTGGGGCAGGGCGTGGTCGGCCTGCTGGCGGCGGAGCTGCTGGTGCGCTCGGGGGCCGGCCGGGTGATCACCGTGGAGCCTCACGAGCTGCGCCGCCGGGCCTCGGCGCGCCTGGGCTGCATCACCTTGTCGGGCGGCGAGGCGGAAGCGGCCGCGCGCATCCGCGAGCTTACCGACGGCCGGGGGGTGGACGTGGCCGTCGAGGCGGGGGGGAGCTCCCCCGGTTTCCAGCTGGCCCTGGACTCCCTGGCGTTCGAAGGCACCCTGGTGGCGGCCTCCTGGCACGGGTCTCGGCCCGTGAGCCTCCAGCTGGGCACGGGTTTCCACCGGGGCCGGTTGCGGATCCGCAGCAGCCAGGTTTCCCGGCTGGACCCCTGCCTCCAGGGCCGCTGGAGCAAGCAGCGCCGTCTGGACGTGGCCTTGGGGCTCCTGGAGGAGCTGCACCCTTCCCGGTACATCACCCACCAGCTGCCGCTGGAATCCGGCCAGGAGGCCTTCCAGCTCCTGGCCGAGCGGCCGGGGGAGACGATCCAGGTGGTTCTCAAGCCGGAGCGTGAAGCGCCCTGAGCTCACACGAGCACGCGCTCACGCGAGCACGTATTGACACAAGCGCAGGCAAGGAGGATTCCAGGCATGTTCCAGGTAGGGATCAAGGATCGCTTTCGGGCAGGGCATTACCTGCGGGGGGACTTCGGGGAGGAAGCTCGACCGCACGAGCACGACTACGTGGTCGAATGGATCTGCTCCACGAGCGGTCTCGACCAGAACGGCTTCTCCGTGGACATCGCCTTGGCGGAAGAGCTGCTGGCGGCGACGGTGCACGAGATCCAGGGAGCGCTCCTGAACGAGCTCGAGTTCTTCGCGGAGCGTCAGCCCAGCGTCGAGAACATGGCCCGATACCTGCATCGGAAGCTGTTCGATGCCCTGGAAGGGCGGAGCTACCCCGTGTCCACGATCCTGCAGTCGGAGATCAAGATCTGGGAGTCGGACACGGCCTGGGCGTCCTACGCGTTCCCCTGACCGGATGAGGATCTGCCTGGTTATCTACGGTTCCCTGGAGCAGCTGTCCGGGGGCTACCTGTACGACCGCCAGGTGGTGGCCTACCTGCGGGAACGGGGGGTCAGGGTGGAGATCCTGGGGCTGCCGCCCTGTCCGTACCTGCTCTGTCCGCTGCCGCTCCCCGGGCTGCTCGGCCCGCGGCGGGAGCTTCGACGCCTGCTCCACGGGGCGGATGGCGCACGGCACTTCGACGCCGTGGTGATCGACGAGCTCGTCCACCCGTCGGTGCTCTCCGCGGTCCCGCCCCGCCGGCGGGCCGGCGCGCAGGGTCCGGCCCTGGTGCCCCTGGTGCATCATCTGAAATCCCGGGAACCCGCCGCGGCCCCGGTGCGCTGGCTGGCGCGGACCATGGAGGCCAGGCTGCTTGCCCGGGCCCGGGCGGTGCTGGTCAACAGCCGGGTTACCGCGGAGACGGTGCGCGAGCTGATCGATCCGGACACTCCCCTATACGTGTGCCCTCCGGGGAGCGATCTCCTGCCGGGTCTCGAGGCCCCGGCCCCGGCGTCCGCACCCTGCGGGTCGGCGGCCCCCGCGTCGGCGGCCGCCGTCGCGGAAGACCACGCCGTCCGGCTCCTGGTCACCGGGAACCTGATCCGCCGCAAGGGGCACGATCTGCTGCTGCGCATGCTCGGGGAGCTGCGGGAGATGGCGTGGAAGCTCCGGGTGGTGGGCAGGAGCGTGGACCGGGGCTATCGCAGGCGCCTGGAGGCGCTCCAGAAGCGCCTGGGGCTGGAGGGACGCGTGGAGTACGCGGGAGAGCTCACCGGGGCGGAGCTGACGGCCGAATACCGGCAGGCGGAGCTCTTCGTGTTTCCTTCGCGCTACGAGGGCTACGGAATCTCCCTGGCCGAGGCCGTGCGGGCCGGGCTCCCGTTCGTTGCCTTTGCTGCCGGGGCGGTCGCTGAGGTGACGGGGGGCCGCGGCTTGCTGTTCCCGCCGGGGGACCTGGCGGGGTTCACCCAGGGGTTGCGGCGCCTGATCGCCGACCCCGAAGCGAGGCGGGAGGCTGCAGAACTGTCGAGAGAGCTCCGCCGCGAGCTTCCGGGGTGGATCGACACCGGCCGTGCGGTGCACCAGGCCCTGCAGGAGATCCTGGGCCGTGACTGAAGCCTGGCTGGAGCCCGTGGATTTCGACGCCTACCTGGAGGCCAAGATCGAGGTCGACGACCGCAGCCTGCACCCGCGGCTGTTCTCCGCGGTATGCGGGCGCATCCGCAGCCTGGAGAGCCCACGGATCCTCGACGTGGGCACCGGGACCGGGGCGATGCTTCGCCGGCTGTTGGGCCGGGCCGTGGGGGAGCGCGGCGAGTTGGTGGGTCTGGACCCGGAAGGCAGGAGCCTTACGGTCGCTTCCCGGCGGATCGCCCGCGAGCTCGAGACCCGAGGCCACCGCGTGGAGGTCGGGCCGCGCACGGACAAGATCGGCTTCACGGGGAGCGCAGCCGTCCTGAGCGCCGGCGCCCTCGGGGTCCGTCTCGTGTGCGGGGGGCTCCTGGAGGATGGGCTGTCCGCCCGTCCGGGCGGGCGGCGCTTCGACGTGGTGACCGCCCACGCCTTCCTGGACCTCCTCCCCATCGAGGCGGCCCTGCGGGCGATCCGGGGGCTCCTGCGACCCGGCGGCTGGCTGTACGCCACGATCAACTACGACGGGCTCACGGCCCTGCTCCCTCCGTACGGGGACCCGGAGTTCGAGCGCCGGCTGCTGGAGTGCTACGATCGGTCCATGGAGAAACGCCTCGCGGGCGGGAAGAGCACCGGGGGGCGCTTCAGCGGCAGGCGGCTGTGCCGCACCCTGCCGGGCTGCGGCTACGCGATCCGGGATGTGGGCCCCAGTGACTGGATGGTCTTCCCGGGCCCCCGGGGCCACTCTCGCGGCCGCCGCACCTTCCTCAGGACTTTGCTCGCGTTCATCGCCGGCGAAGGGCTGGGCGCGACGGGGCTGGAGCCGGAGCGGCTGGACCCCGCCTCGGTGAGACGCTGGTACGCCCAGCGGCTGGAAGCGGTGGACGGCGGGAAGCTCGCCCTCATGACCCACCAGCTGGACGTGCTCGCGCAGGCGGATCGGGCCGGGGCGGACCGCGAAGAACCCGGGGGCTACTGAACCTCGATCTCGGCCTCGAAACGGCCCCGACCCTCGTAGCGCAGCTCGAGCACCCGTGCCCGCCCGCTGTTGCGGCCGCTCGCCTTGATGCCCTGGAGCAGGGCCTGTTGCAGCGGTTGGGGGATGACAGCGCCCGGGTGACCTCCGTCCGGCCTGCCGGTATCGTAGGCGAAGCGGACGGTGAGCCGGCGAGAGCTCCCCGAAGGCTCCTCGGCCTGCCCGGTGAAGTCGATCCGCAGCGAGTAGCCGCGCAGGAGGTTGCCCTGCCAGGCCTCGCTCAGGATCTCCTGTTTGCGCGTCACCCGGTAGCCGCCGCCGGCGCCGGCGAGCTCGACCCCGCCGGAGGTGACCTCGAAGCGGGTCCATCGCAACACCGACAGGGAGGTGGGAAGATAGAAGCGCTCCAGGAGCATCTCGGCGTTGGCCGCCCCTTCCTCCAGGATCCAGTACGCCTGGATGTCCACCTGCGCGGCGGCCGGCCCGGGCGGGGCGTCTGCGGGACGATCGCGCTCGGAGCCGCCCCCCGCCCGCAGGGCTTCGGGCACCAGGAGCAGGGCGGCCAGGACCAGGACGCGGGCGGTGGATGACCGGTGCATGATTCCCCTCCTCACGGTGTCTCAAGTGTATCCCCGGGAGGGGCGGATTTCCACGGCCCCGAAGCCGGGGCGACGGGTCCGCCGCCAAGCCGTGCCGGGCGAGGGGCGCGGGCGTAGATTCTTCGGGCCCTGGTGAGGTATAACCGGGGCTGACATGGTTTCCCGAATGCCTTCGGTCCCCGGCTTGTCCGAGGCTGTCGCCCCCGGCAGCCGCACTGCACCGGCGGACTGCCTTCTGCCCTGGCTGGCATCGCACCTCTCTGAGGTCGGCGCCCTGGTGCTGGACATCGACGGGGTGCTCTCGGTCGGGGGCCGGGCCACCCGAGGCGCAGCCGCTCTCCTGGAGCTCCTCGCCAGGCGGCGGGTCCCCTATGCGCTTCTCACCAACGACGGCAGCAACTCCGTCGAGCAGAAGGTGGGCCTCCTCGAGGCCGCCGGCCTCGAGGTCCCGCCGGAAGCGCTCACCTCCTCCGGGCACGTGCTGCGCGACGTGGCGCGGGAGCGGGAGCTCGTCGGAGAGCTGTGCTTCGTGGCCGGCAGGTTGGGAAACCCGTGCCACGCGGAAGCGGCGGGGATCCGGGTGACCCGGCGCCTGGAGGAGCTGGAGAGCTGCCGAGGGATCATCATCGGCGAAGAGGAGTTCGACTGGGAGCCGGTCATCAACGCGGCGGTGAACTTTCTACTGGCGCGGCCGCAGGCGCCGCTGATCATCCCCAACCCGGATCTCTACTTTCCGACGGGTTCCGGAGGGGTGCGGGTCGCTCCCGGGGGGATGGCGGCCCTGATCCGCACGGTGCTGCGGGCCCACGGAACGCAGGTGCGGCCCCTGATGCTCGGCAAGCCCTTCCCGCCGATCTTCCGGCACGGCCACCGGCGCCTGGAAGCCCGGGCGGGGGCGAGGCTGCTCCGACGCCGGGTCCTGATGGTGGGAGACTCCCTGGGCGCCGATATCCGCGGGGGTCGCAGTTTCGGCTACCGTACGGCCCTGCTCCTGACCGGAGCCACGACCTGGGAAAGTGTGTCCCGCGCGCGGGTCCGGCCGGAGCTGGTCTTTCGGGCCATCCAGTAGCGGCGCGGCGGCGCCGCCCTCCGCCCGCTCACAGGCCCGTCTGCGGGTCGAAGAGCCCCTCGTACAGCGACGTGGACAGGTAGCGCTCACCGGAGTCCGGCAGAATGACCACGATCGTTTTGCCGGCGAACTCCTCCAGCCGGGACAGCTTCGCCGTTGCGGCCGCGGCGGCCCCGCAGGAGATCCCTGCCAGGATCCCCTCTTCCCGGGCAAGCCGGCGCGCGTAGTCGAAGGCTTCCTGGTCGGCGACGTGCTCCACCCGGTCGATCATGCTGAGGTCCAGGTTCTCCGGCAGGAAACCGGCCCCGATCCCCTGGATCTTGTGCGGCCCCGGCTGGAGCTCCCGGCCGGCAAGCTTCTGGGCGATCACCGGGCTGGCTGCGGGCTCCACCGCCACCGAGAGGATCCCGCGGCCCTGGGTCTTCTTGAAGAAGCGCGAGATGCCGGTGATCGTGCCGCCTGTGCCCACCCCGGCCACCAGGACGTCGACCTTCCCGTTCGTGTCCTCCCAGATCTCGGGGCCGGTGGTGAGCTCGTGGATCTGCGGGTTGGCGGGGTTGGTGAACTGCTGCAGGAGCACGTAGCGCTCCGGGTCCTGCGCCGCCAGCTCCTCCGCCCTGGCCATTGCTCCCTTCATGCCCCGGGAGCCCTCGGTCAGCTGGAGCTGTGCCCCCAGGGCCTTCAACAGCTTGCGCCGCTCCACGGACATGGTGTCCGGCATGGTCAGCACCAGCTCGTAGCCCCTGGCTGCGGCCACGAAGGCCAGGGCGATCCCGGTGTTCCCGCTGGTGGGTTCCACGATGATCTTGCCCGGCTTGAGGGCCCCGCGCCGTTCCGCGTCCCAGACCATGGCCGCCCCGACGCGGCACTTCACGGAGTAGGCGGGGTTGCGTCCTTCGATCTTGGCCAGCACGGTGGCCTGAGAACCGGCGATCCTGTTGAGCCGGACCAAAGGGGTGCGGCCTATGGAATAGGAGTTGTCGTCGAAATAGCGGCTCACGGGTATACCTCCGTCGCGGATAAGGCTAAGGTACTGCCTCCGGCGCCGCGGGGCAAAGGAGCGGAGCAAAGCGGGGGGGGCCATGCACTGGAAACTGCGGCCCTCATGGGCTATACAAAGGAGTACCACGAGCCGGAGGCCCTTGGAGCCCTATGCCCGCCCTGTTCTGGATCGACCTGACGGCGCAGAGCCTGTCGGTAATCATCGCCTTTTCCCTGGTCACGGCGGTCCTGGTGACCGAGCCGGGACGGCTGCTGAACCTGACCTTCTCGCTGTTCGCCGCGCTGGCCGGACTCTTCGCGCTGTTCTCCCTTGCCACGCGCCTGTCCCTGTGGCGGGGGGAAGGGCCCTCCGTGCTCCTCCTGGAGCTGGGGATCCTGGCCCTCGGTTTCATGAGCGTTGCCCTGCTGAGCTTCACCTCCCGCTACGTGGGCCGCCCGGGAAGGCTCCGCGGAATCCTCAGCGGTTTCGGGACGGGGCTGGTGGCCCTCCTCGCCGTTCCGCTGCTTCGACACCGGCTGTTCTACGACCTGCAGCTGCTGCCCAACGGCTCGACGACCATCGCGCTGCGTCCCCTGGGGGCGGCGGCGGCGATGGTCCCCGCGCTGTACGTGGCCGGGTCCCTGTTCCTGTTGTGGAAGCACCGGCGGGAGGCCGGCGAGCCGTTCACCCGCTGGGGTGTGTTCGTGCTCCTGGCGGGGCTGGTGGCTGACGGGGTGCTCGAGATCCCTCTCCCGCTGCTCTCGGTGTCCACGTTGGTCGGGGTCGCGGTGCTGGGGTACGGGATCGTCCGGCGGCGCTTCCTGAGCCCCCTGCGGGAGCGGGCCCTGGCCCTGAAGAGCGAGGTGGAGGCCCGCACCCGGGAGCTGGCGGAAGCCTACGCTGCGGTCGAGCGGAAGGTGGAGGAGCGCACCGCGGCGCTGCAGGTCGAGATCGCCGAGCGCGTCCGCGCCGAGGAAGAGCTGCGGCAGAGGGCCCGGCGGCTGGAGCTCCTGGCGCAGCTCAGCCGCAACACCACCGCCGTGCTGCGGCTGGACGAGCTGCTGGACCTCGGGGTCGAGCTGCTCAGCGACACCTTCGGCTTCTACAGCGCATCGATCTTTCTCTCCGAAGGCGAGGAGCTCGCCCTGCGGTCAAGCTCCCTGCCGGAGCTGCGCTCGCGCAGGGTCGAGATGCGCTTGCGCATCGGTACGGAAGGGATCTGCGGCTGGGTCGCCGCCACGGGGGAGCCCGCCGTGGTGCCGGACGTCCGTAAGGACGAGCGCTACCTGGCCCGGCTGGCGAACGTCCAGACCCGAAGCGAGCTGGCCGTACCCCTTCATCTCCAGGACCGGCTCCTCGGGGTGCTCGACGTGCAGAGCACCGAGCCGGACGCCTTCAGCGAGCTGGACCTGTTTACCCTCCAGGCCGTGGCCGACCAGCTGGCCATCGCCATCGAGAACGCCCGCCTGTACGACGAGACGCGGGGACGGGCCGAGCGTCTGTCCCTGGTCAACCGGGTGGCCGCCGCCGTGGGGGCGGCCCTGCAGCTCGAAGACCTGCTGCAGACGGTGTTCCAGGAGGTTTCGCCGATCTTCCAGGCCGATGCCTTCTTCGTGGCCCTGTACGACGAAGAGCGGGACGAGCTGGATTTTCGCATCCAGATCGACGAGGGGGTGGCCGAAGCGCCGGCCTGTCAGCCCGTGGGCTCCGGCCTGAGCTCCCTGGTGATCCGGGAACGGCGGCCCCTGCTGATCGGCGATTGGGAGGCGGAGCTGGAGCGGCTGCCGGAGCCGCAGCTGTGGGGGTCCATGAAGACTCCGGTCTCGTGGCTCGGGGTGCCCATGAAGATGGGCGCTCGCCTGACGGGGATCCTCTGCGTGCAGACCTACCAGCAGCGCCACTACGGGGAAGAAGAACAGCGGCTCCTGATGACGATTGCCGACCAGGTCGCAGTGGCCGTGGAGCGGGCGAGGCTGTACGAGGCGGTGCAGCAGGAGCTGGCGGAGCGCCGGCGGACCGAGGAGGTTCTGCGGGAGAGCGAGGAGCAGTTCCGCAACCTCGCCGAGCAGTCGCCCAACATGATCTTCATCAATGCCCGGGGGCGGGTGGCCTACGCCAACCAGAAGTGCGAGGAGATCATGGGCTACACCCGGCGGGAGTTCTACGAGCCGGGGTTCGACTTCCTGACCCTGATCGCGCCGGAGGACCGGCCGACGGTGAACGCCGCCTTTGCCCGCCACCTGGGGGGGGAGGAGGTGCACCCGTACGAGTACACCCTGGTGACCAAGGGCGGCCGGCGCCTGGAGGTCCTGATCACGACCAAGCTGATCCGTTACCGCGGCGAGCCCGCGCTGCTGGGAATCATCACCGACATCACGGTGCGCAAGCGCACCGAGAGGCTTCTGCGGACCCTGAACGCAGCCAGCCTGGCGGTGGAGGCCGCGCAGCGGCCGGAGGAGATCTTCCCGGCGGTCGGCAACGAGCTCAAGAAGCTGGGCTACGATTCGGTGGTCTTCGTGGTAGACCCCAAGCGGGAGCGCCTGGTGCTGCGCTACCACAGCTACTCCCCGGAGGCCGTTCGGGTCATCGAGGAGCTCTCGGGGATGCGGGTCGAGCGGTTCGCCACGCCCCTGCAGCGGTCGGATCTGGAGCGCACTGTAGCAGGGAGGCGCGAGTCGGCCCTGTTCGAAGCCGAGGATGCGGTCCGGGTCATGTTCCCCCCCGAGCTGGGGCACCGCAGCGGGGAGATCGCACGCACCCTCGGGATCTCCCGCTCCATCTCCGCTCCGCTCGTGGTGGAGGACGAAGTGATCGGCGCCATGGCGGTGCAGTCGGACGCTCTGACCCAAGAGGACATTCCCGCCGTCACCGCCTTTGCCAACCAGCTGGCCGCGGCCTGGCGGAAGGCGCGGCTCATGGAAGACCTCAAGGCCAGCTTGGCCGAGCTGGAGCGCACCCAGGAGCAGCTGCTCCAGGCCCAGAAGATGGAGGCGATCGGCAAGCTGGCCGGGGGGATCGCCCACGACTTCAACAACCTGCTCACGGCCATCAAGGGGTACACGGACCTGCTGCTGCGGGACCACGAGGGGGAGCACCGCCAGCGGGCCGACCTGCTGGAGATCAAGCGCGCCGCCGACCAGGCCGCGGGTCTCACCCAGCAGCTGCTGGCCTTCAGCCGCAAGCAGCTGCTGCAGCCTCGGATCGTCCGCCTGAACGAGGTGCCCGAGAAAATGGAGAACATGCTGCGGCGGCTCATTGGGGAGGACGTGGAGCTGGTCTACCACCTGGACCCGGAGGCGGGGGAGGTCAAGGCGGACCCCGGGCAGCTGGAGCAGGTGATCCTGAACCTGGCGGTCAACGCCCGGGACGCCATGCCCCAGGGGGGGCGGCTGGCCATCGAGACCCGCAACGCGGAGCTGCGGGCCGAGGACGTGCGGGCGCACCCGGAGGTCAGCCCCGGGGCTTACGTGTTCCTGGTCATGACCGACACGGGCGCTGGCATGGACCCGGAGACCCTGAGCCACATCTTCGAGCCCTTCTTCACCACCAAGGAGTACGGCAAGGGGACCGGCCTGGGATTGGCCACGGTCTTCGGCATCGTGAAGCAAAGCGGCGGGCACATCTGGGTCGAGAGCCGAAGGGGCAAAGGCACCGAGGTCCGTATCGCGCTGCCCAGGGTGTTCCGCGAGGCTTCGGATGCTGTCGCGCCGGATCCCGAGGCTTCCCGGCGGGGCGCACGCGGGGCGGGCAGGGCCGGTAAGCCGGGGGCGGGAGCGGATGGGGAGCCGGGTGCGGATGGCGAGCCCGCCGGGGCGGATGGGGGGCCCGCCGCGGCAGAGCGCCCGCTTGAGGGGTCGGAGACCATCCTCCTGGTCGAAGACGAGCCCATGGTCCGGGAGCTGGGCTGCCGGGTGCTGCGGCAGCAGGGCTACAACGTGATGGAGGCTTCCCTGGCCGAGGAGGCGCTGCGCGTGTGGTCCGATCGGGGCGGGGAGATCGACCTGGTGATCACGGACATGGTCATGCCGGGTGGCATCGGGGGGCGGGAGCTGGTTGAGCGACTGTGCGAATCGCGGCCGGAGTTGAAGGTGCTGTTCATCTCCGGCTATACCGAGGACGAGACCCTGCGCAGGGGCGAGGCCGGCGGGCGCGCCCCCTTCCTGCAGAAGCCGTTTTCCCCGAAGGCACTGGCCAGGGCGGTGCGGGAGCTCCTGGACGGCGGGCAGCTGTCGGAGCCGGAGGGGCAGACCGGGATCTAGAACAGGTACCCCATCCCGAGATTTCGATACAGCTGGCTCGAAAGCCAGCGCTCCGGATGGCCCTGGTCTTTTTGCTTCATCCGCATCGGGGAGTTCACGATCTGCACGCTCCCGCGCTCGAGGTTCTGGTGCACGTCGGGGCTGTTCAGGTTCATGTACTCGATGACGATCCCCTTGCGGTAGTTCAGGTGGACGTACTCGATGGTTCCGTCCTCCCCGGCGGCCATGACCATGCCCACGTGGGTGAGCCCGTCGTTCCACTGTCCGTCGCCGTTGCGGTCGTAGGTGTTGTCCCAGAAGATGATGTCCCCGGTGGCCGGCGCCCGGCTGTCGTACACCAGGTCCCGGGCCTCGAGGCTCTGGTAGAGACGCATCACGCCCCCTCCGCTGTACCGGTCGAAGTCCCGGGACAGGTCGATGCCGGCGTAGTAGTAGATGGCCAGCACGGCGCCGGTGCAGTCCATGTTGAAGCGGCGCCCCCGGATCACCAGCTCTCTCCTGCCCAGGACGTAACGCCCTCCTTCGGCCAGCTTCTCCTGCACCCGGGCCACTTCGGCAACCGACGACAGGCGCGCCCTGGCGGCGGGACGGCCGCCAGGGGCAAGATCCAGGGTGGCGCACGACACCAGAAGGTGGAAGACCAGGATCCCGGGCAGGAGCCCGGCTAGAAGCAGGCTGCGAGACTCTCTCATCCTCTATCCTTCATCCGTCTCGTCTTCTATCCTTTCTATCGGCTCCTCGGGCTCATGCCCTGGACCGGCTGGCGGGAAATCCCGCCGCAGCACCGCGCTGCGGATCTCCCGGGGCAGGAACGAGCGCCGCACGGCGGCGCGGCCCAGCTCCAGGAGCTGGGCGGGGGACAGGCCGAAACCCTCGAGACAGAGGCGGTACTCGTGCACCAGGTCGATGGCGAACAGCTGCGGGTCGTCGGAGTTGACGGACAGGTCGACCCCGGCGTGCAAGAGGTGCGGCAGGGGGTGCTCGTCCAGGGACGGCACCGAGCGGGTCAGCCAGTTGGAGGTCGGGCAGATCTCCAGGTGCACGCCTTGGCGGCGCACCCTCTCGACCGTGCGCGGGTGCCCCCAGATGCGGATGCCGTGCCCGATGCGCTGGGGCTTGAACAGGTCCAGGGTGAGCTCCACCGCCCGGGCGGAGGTGTTTTCGCCGCTGTGGATCGTGATGCCGAGGCCGGCGGCTCGGGCGGCCTCGACGAACGGAACGAAGTCCTCGGGGTTGGTGGTGTCCTCCGCGTCGGCCAGATCGAAGCCGCAGATCCGCTCCCCGCCCCGGTGGCCGCCGGCGGCATACCGCAGGAGCTCCCGGGTGGCCCGGCGGTTCTCCTCCAGCGGGAAGCCCCGGGGCAGGATCCCGATGAGCCCCACCTCGATGGGGTACACGGCCATGCCCCGGCCTACCCCGTCGAGCACCCCCTCGATGATCTCGTCGTACCCCAGCTCCTTGCCGGCGGCGATGAAGGCCGGGGCGACGCGCAGCTCGAGCAGGCGCACCCCATCCCGGAAGGCGTCCTCGACGTTCTCGAAAGCCACCCGTTCCAGGGCCTCGTAGCAGCACAGCACCCGCTGGGTGATGGCGAAGCCCGCGAGCACCTCCTCGAGGTTCCGCCTCGGCGTGGTGATGGTGGCCTTGGCCCGCAGCTCTTCCGGCGTCGAGACCCCGAGCTCCAGGGCGTGCCTGCGGGAGAGCTCCCACAGGGTCTGCGGGCGCACGCTCCCGTCCAGGTGGCGGTGCAGCTCGGCTTTCGGCATTTGGCGCAGGGCCTCCGGGCTCAGACGCATGGCTCCTCCGTGGTGCTGTCAAAGATAGCCCGCCCGGGGCCTTCGCGCAACGTCCGCAGCCCCCGCCGCGCGCCCAGCCGGACCCCTGCGGCGGGCGCCTGCGGCGCGCGCAGCCGGAAGCCTTGCGCCGAGCGCAGGGAATCGGGTAGCGTAGGCCATGCAGCGCACGAGCCGTCTGATCGTGTACCCCGAGGGAGACGAGCAGGAGATCGAGCACCGCTTGAGCATCAACCAGCTGGTGGATCTCAACGGGTTCCCACTGCCGCTGCCCCTGCCCACCCCCAAGACCATCGTCTACCGGGTGGTCAAGCTGACGACGGAGGTCCGGACCGGGGAGGACATCGTGCGCTACCATCTGGAGCAGCTCTGGCGGGACGAGCTCGAGGAGCTCGTGCGGGAGCAGCGAGGAGAAAGGTCATGAGCACCCCTGCGAGAGGCTCTGCGAGAGCCCCGCTTGCCCTACCTGTGCGCGGCACGGGAGAGAGCTACCCGGTCCGCCCCAGCAAGATCATCGCTCTGGGCCTGAACTACCACTCCCATATCGCCGAAAGCCACTCAGTCAAGGTGCAGGGCTTCACCAACGAGGTCCCGGAGGAACCGATCCTGTTCCCCAAGACCCCGAACGTGCTGGTCGGCCCCGGGGAGCCGATCGTGCTTCCCGCCTGGACGGAGCGCTACCATTTCGAGGAGCCCCGGATCGACTACGAGGCGGAGCTCGCCTTTATCGTTGGGGAACGCTGCCGGAACGTGCCCGCGGGACAGGCCGAGCGGTACATCTTCGGGTACACCTGCTTCAACGACGTGAGCTTCCGCAACATCCAGACCGCCGACCGCTCCGGGTGGTTTCGTGGCAAGAGCCTGGACACCTTCGGTCCCATCGGCCCCGAGATCGTGCCGACACGGGCGATACCCGATCCCCAAAAGCTGGCCATCCGTTGCCGCCTGAATGGGCGGCTGGTGCAGGACTCCAACACCTCCCAGATGATCTTTCCGGTCCGGGAGATCCTGGCTTTCGTGTCCATGTGCTTCACCCTCGAGGCGGGGGACATCGTCGCTACGGGTACCCCCGCGGGGGTCGGGCCGCTGGCCGCGGGCGACCGGGTGGAGGTGGAGGTGGAGGGGATCGGGATCCTCTCCAACCCGGTGGTGGCGGAGAGAGTGGACGATGCCCGCGGGCGCTGAGTACTATAACCCGGAAACGGGGCGGACTGTGAGCGGACGAGCCGTCGATGACCAGCGCTGCTTCTGCTGCGGCACGGACAACCCGCAGGGCCTGCACCTGCGCTTCGGCTACCCTGCGGAAGGGCGGGCGGAGACGCAAGTTCGGATTCCTGAGTATTTCAGCGGGTGGCAGGAGATCACCCACGGGGGCTTCCTGGCCATGATCCTGGACGAGGCCATGGCCCACGCCTGCCTGAGCACGGGACGCATGGGCATGACCGCTGAGATGCAGATCCGCTTCCTGCGGCCGGCCATGGTCGGGGACACGGTGCGGGTCTTCGCGCAGCTGGCCGGGACCCGGGGCAGGCTGGCCGATGCCTGGGGGGTGATCTGCGACCAAGCGGGGGTAGAGCTGGCCCGGGGGACGGGGCGCTTCGTCATGGCCCGGGAGGACAGGTAACACGGTGTAAGGAGCCAGGCATGGACGTGTACGAGGCCATTCGCACCCGCAAGAGCGTGCGGTCGTATCTGGACAGAGCGGTGGAGCCGGAGAAGCTGCAGAGGGTCCTGGAGGCAGCCCGCCTGGCCCCCTCGGCCAACAACCGCCAGGAGTGGCGCTTCGTAGTGGTCACCGACGCCACCGTGCGCCGGCGCCTGGGCGAGGCGGCGGCGGGGCAGCGCTTCGTGGGCGAGGCCCCGGTGGTGATCGCCGCCTGCGCGGAGACGGACCGCCACAACATGTGCTGCGGCATTCCGTGTTATCCCGTGGACGTG
Organism: Spirochaetales bacterium; assembly: GCA_016930895.1. The sequence goes on from JAFGFV010000130.1 coordinate 21,728, forward strand.
GCCATCGCCATCGACCACCTGACCCTGGCCGCGACGGCCGAGGGGCTGGGGACCTGCTGGATCGGGGCCTTCGACCCCCAGAAGGTGCGGGAGATCCTGGGGATCCCTCCCGAGGTGGAAGTGGTGGAGCTGCTGCCCCTGGGGTACCCGCGGGACCCGAAGCCGGTGTCCAAGTCTCGCCTGCCCATGGACAGGATCGTGCGCCGCGAACGCTGGTAGGGGCGGCCAGGATTGCCCCGGCAGCGAGGAGAGAGGCCCGAAATGCAGCAGGGCGAGAAGATCACGATGCAGGGCGGGGCCCTGCGGGTGCCGGACCGGCCGATCCTTCCTTTCGTGGAAGGGGACGGCACCGGGCCGGACATCTGGGCGGCGGCGGTGCGGGTGCTGGACGCCGCCGTGGCCAAGGCCTACGGCGGAGGCCGCGGGATCGTCTGGAAGGAGGTCCTGGCCGGAGGTAAGGCCCATGAGGCCACCGGTTCCTGGCTCCCCGAAGAGACGGTGGAGGCCTTCCGGGAGCACCTGGTGGGGATCAAGGGCCCCCTTACCACCCCGGTGGGCGGCGGCATCCGCAGCCTGAACGTGGCCCTGCGCAAGCTCCTGGACCTGTACGTGTGCCTGCGCCCGGTGCGCTGGTTCGAGGGGGTGCCCAGCCCGGTGCGGCGACCCCAGCTGGTGGACATGGTGATCTTCCGGGAGAACACGGAGGACGTCTACGCGGGCTTCGAGCTGGAGGA
>JAFGFV010000131.1 GCA_016930895.1 Spirochaetales bacterium
CCGGCAGCGCCTGCTCCACGGGGTAGGCGGCCAGGATCTCGAAGGGAGAGAACTCGCCGGGCAGCCACAGACGCAGGGCTTCCCGGCTGTTGACAGTGATGCGTCGTTCGGTCATGTCCTGGCTGAAGTAGCCGGTGAGGGTCCAGTCAAACGTAACTGCGGTAACCGGTTCGCCCAGATCGATCTTGTCTCCGGACTCCGGCGGCAGCGCGTCGATCCCCAGGCCCGCCGAGCCGACATCGTCGCCGTCCTTCCGGTAGAACACCAGCACCGACCCTTCGGCCGGCTCCCGCAGGGAGACCGTCCCGGCGGCGGCGTCCAGCACCGCATCCTCGAGCGCGGCCAGGCGGTAGCGCAGGCTGTCGTTCCCCGCGTACTCCCCGTCCGGATCCTGGATGTACACCTCCAGATCCGTGACCCCGGCGTCCGGGAGCCGGAAGAAACGCCCGCGCTCGTAGTCGTCCAGCTGTAGCACCTCCTCGCTCAGGAGGTTCCTGCCCAGGAAGGTGTAGCTGACTGGCTCGTTGTTGTCGTAGCGCAGCAGGAGCTCGTGGCTGCTGTAGGCCCCGGCCATCAGGGCGGACGCCCCGATCGAGGAGCTCCCCGCGGCCGGGACCTCGAGGTAGGGATAGGCCCGGATCCCCACGTCCCGGGTCCCCAGGAGGACCTGCCGCAGGAACTCCCCCTCCCGCCCCCGGTAGCCCAGGAGCAGGTAGTTCTCGTCGAAGTAGTCGTAGCCCTCGCCGAGGAAGTCCCCGATCACCGAGGTTTCGAGGAAGTAGCGTTCCGCCAGCCACACCGACAGGGTCAGGTTCGGCACCTGGCGAAACAGCTGGGCGGTCTCGAATCCCGGAAAGGTGGAAGGGAACACGGTCCCGCCGCCGGGAGTGAGCAGCCAGCCCAGGGAGCCGGTCAGGGTGGCCGTCCAAGAGCCGGTGAGAAAGAAGTCCACCCCGGCATCCCCGATCGTCCCGTCGAAGAGCGCCTCCGGGGCCTCCTCCTCGGGCAGGACCACCTCGCCGGCAGCTGTCGAGTCCTGCCCGAACGTGCTATAGTGGGCAAAGCACAGGTAGGTAAGGAGTAATAGCACGCCGCGCAGACGCTTCACCGATAGAAGCGTAGCACATAGCCAGGGCAAAAAAAACTGTGGGCGCCATGGCGGCGCGGCTCCGAGAATCAAGAGGATGGACGTACTTCCCGCTTCAGCGGAGGGCTTCGTGCGCCGCCTGCTGGCCAACCCGGCCCTGGAGGGCTTTGCGCCCCTGCACAAGGAGGAGCAGATCCTGGCCTTCCTGGAGGCGAACGCCCGGGCCCTGTACCCCACCCTCTCCGGGTCCCGCTTCTTCCCCGGGCGGCGCTGGCCCGAGATCCTGTCGATGCTGCGGCGCGCCCTCGAAACGGCCACCGACGGGGCTCTGCTGCCCTGGCTCGAGGCCTGGGTCCACGGAGAGCTGGACCTGAGCTTCGTCGAGGCGATCGCCCCGCGGGGGGTGCCGGAGCAGGCCCTGAAGCGGGAGATCCGGGAGTTGGTCGGCAGGCTGCTGGCCAAGCTGGAGTCCAGGCGCGCCCTGACCGGGCCGCTTACGGCCATTCAGCTCGCGCTCGACCACCGCTACCTGGAGGCCTGCTTCAGGGAGCCCGGGTACGTGCACTTCGAGCTCACCAAGCTCCAGAGGCTGCGCCTCGAGCTCCCGGGCCTTGGGGCCCTGACTGCCGTCACCCTGCTCCTGCGCCCTTCGGTTCAGCTGTTCACGGAGGCCCGAGGGGCATCCGGCAGACGCCCCTCGATGGGGGTCGTGACCCCCCAGCTCGCCTCGACCGCCCTCGCGTCCCTGCGCTCGCAGCTGCGGGTGCTGCCGGCGGCGCTCCTGCGGGGGGCGGTGTACTCCAACTGCAGCTTTCTGCAGGACCGGCGGATCGAGGCCACGGCCCGATGGGCGGCGATCTTTTCGGCCAGGGCCCGCAGCTACAGCCCACACGTGCGGGTGGACCGCGGCGCCGGTACCCCGGATGCCAGCTGGTTCAGCGTGGCCCGGCGCAACCAGAGGCACTACGGCTTCGACATCAACATGCTCGACGAGCTGTATCGGATCGCGGTCGAGAACGGATGGTAACGCAGATGAACAGACGGTTCGTGGCCTTTCTGGAAGGGCTAGTGATCGCGGCGATTCTGCTCGTCCTGGTGCAGACCTTCCTCGAGGACTTCGCCACCCTGGCCGGGTGGTCGGTCGAGCTTCGCGGGCAGATCGCGCTGGCCGGGTTCTTCTTCGACCTGTTCTTCACGATCGAGTTCCTGGTCCGCCTGTACTACGCCATCCTGGACCGCCGGCTGGGGCGCTACCTCGGCCCGGAGCGCGGCTGGATCGACCTCCTGGCCTCCGTCCCCCTGCTCATGTTCCACTCGGGGCCCTACGCGGCTGCCACCCTCGCCGGCGCGGGCGCCGCTGCCGGTCTGGCGGGGACGCTGAGCCTGGTGAAGGTGCTCAAGGCCGTACGGATCGCCCGGGTCCTGCGCTTCCTGCGAATCATCAAACTGTTCCGCCGGACCAGGAAGGTTTCTTCGCCCATGGCTCAGCGTCACGTGGCCACGGTCACCGCCATCAGCGTCAGCGTGGTAGTGCTGTCGCTGCTGTTCTTCACGCTGGTGTCCCAGCGCCTGCCGATCGGGCCGGTGGGGACCCTCGAGCAGACCGCGGCCCAGCGGCAGGAGCGGATCGCGGCGCACCTGGCTTCCCTGGAACAGGACCCGGTGTCCCTGGTCCAGGCCCTGGGCACCCTCGAGGAGACCGAGGCCTCCCTGCTCGTGGTCCGTTTCCGGGGACAGACCCTGTTCACCCGCTGGTCGAATCCGACGTACGCCAGCGGTTTCGCCCCGGGGGACTATTCCTACCTGGCCCGGGGCGACCTCGAGCTGTTCTTCGACCAGAGACCGTACGCGGCCCAGCTCGCCCGTCACAGCCTGGTGTTCTTTGCCATCGTGGTGCTCCTGGTCCTGGCCTACGTGCTCGCGTACAGCCCCCACTTCGCCCGCACCGTCTCGGATCCGATCCGCGTGATGCGCCGGGGCCTGTCTGAGCCGGACTACAACCTGGAAGTCAGGATTCCGGAGCGGTACCGGGAAGACGACGTGTTCCAGCTGGCCGGCCTGTACAACGAGCGATACCTCCCGCTCAAGGAACGCAGCCGCGCGGACGGGGCGGCCCCGAAGCTCGCCGGCGAGATTCGAGAGCTGTTCGATCCGGAGGAAGGGTAGCGGCATGGTGGTTTCGATCCTCCGCTTCACGCTCGAGCTCCCCGGGGTGGCTTCCCTCAAGGAGAAGCGCCAGATCGTCCAGTCGATCAAGCAGAAGATCCAGCACAAGTTCAAGATCACCGTCGCCGAGGTGGACCTGCAGGATTCCCTGGGCTTTGCCGAGATCGGGGCCGCCGTGGTGTCCAACTCGAGGAGCTTCGGGGAATCGGTGCTGCAGAAGGCACTGCACCTGGCGGAGAACCATGGCGCCGGGCGCCTGCGGGACCCGGAGATCTTCTCGGAGATGTACTGACCGCGCTAGTTGGTGCTCTGGCCGCTGAGCTCGAGGATATCCGTCAGCGCCTGGACGCAGAAACGGAACTCCCGCAGGCTGTCCCTGAGGCAGTAGTAGTTGAGCCCGGAATAGTAGATCTTGCTGAACACGCTGAAGGCGATCTCCTCCCGGCTGGTCTGGATGTTGATGTAACAGCCGTATTCGTAGCTGACCTTCAGCATCTCCTCCAGGCGTGTCTTGAGGTATTCGGACATGGTCGGCGAGAAGGAGAAGGTGTAGGCGAGCTCGAGGAAGCGGCTGGCCCGATCGATGAAAAAGCCGCCCTGCATCCCCTCCTCGTCCTCGAAGCCGGCGGAGTAGGTGTCGTTCGAACGTTCCGACTCCCGGACCCGGTAACCCAGCTCCCGAAACAACACCCTGACCCGCCGGATGCGTTCTTCCATGAGCTTGGAGGATTTCATCGACGTTCTTCTCTCATGCACTCACCATCCTAACTCCAAACGTTCCGCAAGCATCGCAGGCAGCCCCGCCGCCCGGATCTTGGCCTGTGTCCGCTCCAGGGGGTACTCGACCCGGTACTGCCGGAAAACCGCCTCGCCGTCGTCGCCGCTTTCCAGGATCCCGAAGGCGGCCCGGGGGTCCCGGTCCCGCGGCTGTCCCACCGACCCCGGATTGATCAAATAGCGGCGGTCGGGCCTCAGCACGTTCTGCGCCGCCGGGGCGACCGCCTCCCCGCCCTCCTCGATCAGCAGGGGCACGTGGGTGTGCCCGAAGAAACAGATCCTCGCCTTCGGGAAACGGCGCCGCATGAAATCGAAGCTCTTCTGCACGTCCCGTTGCCGGGTGATGTACAGGTCCTCGTCCATCGGCGAGCCGTGACAGATCAGGTAGCGCTCCAGGACCTCGAGGGGTCCCGCCGGAATCTCGCCAAGGCGGCGCAGGTTCTCCGGCACGAGGGTATCCCTGGTCCACAGGATCGCCTCCCGGGCCACTTCGTTGAACCACTCCAGGTTGTCGGCCGATGCGACGGTCTTGTCGTGGTTGCCCCGGATCACCGCGTCGGCCATGTCCAGGATGCGGGTCACGCAGTCGTTCGGATCCGCGTTGTAGCCCACCGCGTCCCCGAGGTACAGCACCGA
>JAFGFV010000132.1 GCA_016930895.1 Spirochaetales bacterium
CGAGCCGCTTCCGGTCCTCCGGCTGGGTGCGCTGCAGCAGCCAACGGCGAAAGCGGGCACCCTTGGGAATCTCCTCCGCGGCGTAGCCGAGCATCTCGTTGAAGCGGGGATTGTGATACGAGTACTCCCCGGACAAGGCGTACTCGAACACCCCGGCGCGGCTGGCCTTCAGGGCGAGAGCCAGGCGCTCCTCGCTGCGCCGCAGCTCCTCCTCGCCGCGCTTGCGCTCGCCCACGTCGATGCCGATCCCGATTTGCGAGCCGTCGGACAGGCGTACGTTCGCCCAGGAGGTTTCCAGGTCCTGGCCGTCCCTCGTGCGCAGCTTGAAGTCCCGGAATCCGGGCGCGGCCCGCTGCATGTACTCCAAGACCTCGGCGCGATAGGCCGGATCCGGGTAGCAGACCTCCATGAGGTCGACCTCCTTCAGATCCGAAGAGCTCCAGCCCACCCGCTCCTCGAAGGCCCGGTTGACCATCCCGAACGTGCCGCTCGGGTCGTAGAAAACCAGCATGACCGGGATGTTGTCGATGACCTGCTGCAGGGTCTCCAGCTCGTGATGCAACTCCCCGGTGACCTCCGCGACCCTGCGGGCCAACTCGGCGGCGGTCTGAACGGCGCCGGTGACGTCGATCAGGGTGTGGGCGAGGGCCGTGACGACCCCCTCCTCGAGCACCGGCGAGACGTGCCAGTGCCAGTGGGTCCGGCCGCGCTCCAGCCCTTCCAGGGGAAACTCGTAGAGGGTCCGGGCCTGGCCGGTGCGGGAGACCTCCCGAAACACCTGAAGGACGCCGTTCTCCTCCACGTTGGGCACGTATTCGGCGATGCCGTGGCCGATCAGCCCCTGGCTGCGGAACGGCTCATCCCAGTACTCCTGGTAGATGCGGTTGTGAGCCAAGACCCGGTACGGCGGAGCCGCCTCGAACAGTGCCTGCCCCACCGGGGCGTAGTCAAAGAGTCCCTGGAGTTGCTGGCTGGCCCGCTCGAGCTCCCTCTCCGCCAGCCGCCGCTCGGTCAGGTCGGTGAACATGCCCACCAGGGCCTTGACGGCTCCGTCGGCACCCCGGATGGGGTACGCGCTCACCCGGGCCCAGAGCTCCGTTCCATCCCGGCGCCGGTACCGGTAGTCCGCCTCCGGACCTCCCCCTCGGGCCAGGTTCTCGGCCAAGGCCTGCTCGCCGGGGCCCCGGTCCTCCTCGAACACGAACTCGAAGGCCGAGCGTCCGATCAGCTCCCGGGGGGCGTACCCGAGCATCCGTGCCATGCTGGGATTGACATAGAGGGTGAGGGCCCGCGAGTCGATGACCCAGATGCCCGCGTGGGAGCTCTCGGCGACCTGGCGGTAGTCCTCCTGGGAAAGCAACTCCGGGGTGGGGCTCTCCTCGGCCTTCTTCCTGCCCATCGATAGAAGTCTACGGCCGCCCTGCGACTGCGTCAACGGTCGTGCGCTCGCTTGTCGGCCGCCCGCGCCGCCGGGGCCGTCCCGGCCGGCGGATCGTCCCGCCCGCCGCCCGCGCGGACCGCCTTCCGGAGGGCGAGAACGGACTGCCCGACCAGCAGGGGCACCAGACTCGCTCCGGCCAGGAGCGCCCAGGCGGCCGGGGGCAGGAGCCCCAGCCCCAGCACGCCCCGGAGAAAGGGGACGAACACCGCCAGCAGGATCAGCACGCTGCACAGCCCCAGGGCGCCCCACACCCAGGGATTGCGGACGACCTGGTTGCGGACCAGGCCGCTCGCCGGGCTGCGCATGTTGAACACGTGCCAAAGGCGCCCGAAGGCCAGGCTCAGGAAGGAGACCGTGACCGACTGGGTCTTTGACAGGTCCAGGAGCTTCCACGCGGCGAAAAACGCCCCCAGCACCACGACGGCGATCAGGGCCCCGTAAGCCCCCAGGGACAGCCAGTGGCGCCGCGCCAGGATCGGCTCCTCCGGGTCCCGGGGCGGCTGCCGCATGATGCCGGGATCGGCTTGGCCCATGCCCAGGGCCAGGGCCGGGAATACGTCGTTGATGGCGTTCAGGTAGAGGATCTGCAGCGGCAGCAGGGGCAGCGGCGCCCCGAGCAGGGAGGCCGCCGCCACGGTCAGGATTTCGCCGATGTTCCCCGACAGCAGGTACACGACGAAGCGGCGGATGTTCTCGAAGATCCCCCGTCCGTGCTCCACCGCCGCCACGATGGTGCCCAAGGCGTCGTCCTGGAGGATCACGTCGGCCGCCTCCTTGGCCACCTGTTGACCTCGGCGCCCCATGGCGATGCCGATGTCCGCGCGCTTGAGCGCCGGGGCGTCGTTGACCCCGTCGCCGGTCATGGCCACGATCGAGCCGTGGGAGCGGTGCAGCTCGATCAGGCGGAGCTTCTGCTCCGGGCTGACCCGATAGAATAAGGGGGTCTCCAGCAGGCGCCGCCGCTCCTCCTCGGAGAGCTCCTCCAGCCCTTCCAGCTCCCGCCCCTCGACCTGAGGCTCGTCCTCCCGGTCGATCAGACCCACCGCCAGGCCGACCGCCCGGGCCGTGGCTGCCTGGTCTCCGGTCACCATCACGACCCGGATCCCGGCCGCCTGGCAGGTGTCGACGGCCTCCCGCACCTCCTGGCGCGGGGGGTCGAGCATGGCGGCCAGGCCGAGGAGGGTAAGCTCCCGGTACGGGTCCTGCTCGTCGGCGTTCTGCGCCTCCCGCTCCGCCAGGGCGAGCATCCGGAAGCCTTCGGCTGCCAGCTCCTCGTTGCGCTCCCGCCAGCGCCGCCGGCC